>NZ_JBHGXH010000240.1:0-31787 GCF_041936445.1 Candidatus Darwinibacter acetoxidans
CTAAACGGCATATCTGCATGGGAAGCGGTGGAAAGTCTGGCACGAGCAGGATAAACCAAGCCGAGCGAGGAACAGAAACCCTTCGTTGAGTCAGAGAGAAGACGAGCGAAAATCCGTTTCATTTAGAGTTGCATTTCTGCGTGCCTGGTAGACAGGTTCCCGGAGCTTGACTGATTTGGCAATAAATGTGATAATAACCGGGGTGAGCTGGTCTTTAGGGAACGATGCCAAACTAAGGGTGGGTGTATGCATTGAAACAAGGAATTGCACTACGTATCGCTGTTTTTGTGGGCGTTTTGGTGCTGGTGGTAAGCGCGGGGCTGGGCCTCATGGCGTACCTGCGGAGTTCAGCTGCGGTGATCAAGCAGGTGGAGGCGGCCCTGATCATGCAGGCACAGGAGGCGGTGGAGTATCTGGAAACCAGGTTTCAGGTGGAACTAGCCGCGCTGGAAACCATCGCCGCCAGACCCGAAGTGTCCAGCATGGGCTGGGCCATGCAGCGGGCCATCCTCCAAGCAGAGGCAGAACGCCTGGGGCTGTATACCGCCTTGGGTGTAGTTGATGCCCAAGGGCTGGCCCGGTTTACCGACGGTACCACAACCAATTTGGGTGAGGACGAGTTCATCAGGGGGGCCTTCGGCGGGAGCAGCGTTGTTTCCGATCTTCTGGTTAGTGAAGTGGATGGCAGTCTGGTTTTGCTCTATGCTGTGCCCATCAGGGATAAAGGCGAGATTACCAGTGTCCTTTTGGGAGTGCGGGACGGTCTAGCCCTCAGCGAGATCACCGACAGGCTGGGCTTTGGCGCCAGCGGTTGGGCTATGATCCTCGGTCCAGAAGGCACTTTGTTTGCCCACCCCAACCGGGATTATGTCCTGGAGCAGAGGAATCTGTTTACCGATGGGGGTGAGCTTGGCGCGGCCGTGTTGGATTTGGGAGTGGGCAGCACCGGTGTGGTCCGCTATGTGGAAGAGGGAACGGGGAGAATTGTTGGCTTTGCCCCGGCCAGTTCCACAGGCTGGATGATCGGTGTGGGGGCCCTGGAAGGGGATGTGCTGGGGGATGTGTACGCCCTGCGCACCTTCTTTATTGCGGCCTCAGCGGCTTTCCTGGTGGTGGGCGTCTTGGGGGCCCTACTGCTCGCCGGCCGCATCGCCAGGCCGCTCCAGGAAGTGCAGGCGGCCATTGAAGCGGCTGCCTCGGGAGATCTGAGGCGGCAGGCGCAGGTTCGCGCCCGAGATGAGATCGGCGCGGTGGGCCGGGCGGTGAACAGAACCATGGAGAGCATGAAAGAGATGCTCGGCGTGGTTTCCAGCTCAACGGCCAAGCTAGCCGACACCAGCGCCAAGCTCGCTTCCACCGCCCAGGAGGTCAGTGCTTCGGTGGAAGAGGTGGCCAGTATCACCAACGAGTTTTCCAGCACCCTGGATACCCTGAACAGCAATGCGCAGGCCATGAACGAGACCGTTCAGGAGGTTTCCAGCCAGGCTGCAGAGGGAACGGAGGCCGTTGCCCAGATTGTCCGCCAGATGCAGGCCCTCCGTGATCAGACCCAGAGTCTGGCCGGGGATGTGAACAGTTTAGGCGGGCTTTCTGGCCAGATCGGCAGCATCGTGCACGCCATCAGTGCCATCGCTGAGCAAACCCACCTTTTGGCCCTGAATGCGGCCATCGAGGCGGCCCGGGCCGGTGAACACGGGCGGGGCTTTGCCGTGGTTGCTGAAGAAGTACGCAAACTGGCGGAAGAGTCGGCCGCGGCTGCCAAGGACATCGAGGAGCTCGTTAGGGAAATCCAAAGCGGTATTGCCGCCACTGTGGACGCCATGGGGGCAGGCGCGCAGCAGGCGGAAACGGCTTTGCGCGATGTGCAGCGCAGCAGCGAGATCCTCACGGGCATCCTGGCCGCGGTGGGCCAGATCCAAAGGCAGGCGGAAGACTTCAGCGCGGGGCTACAGGAGATCAGCGGCGGCGGGCACGACATAGCCAGTGCCGCGGAGGAGCAGGCGGCCTCCATGCAGGAGGTGGCCAATGCCGCCCAGGACTTGATGGAAATGGCGGCTAGGTTAAACGGACTTATGGGGCAGTTCCAACTCGGGGGCTGAGGCGTTTTGACAACGCCTTCGCCCTTGTGCTATATTTGGATCGGGAGGCGAGGCTGTGGTTCTGCTCTTCAAGGCGGCAATTCTCACTTTAGCAGGCTGTTTAGCCGGTAAGCTTGCCAAATCCGCGGGGGTATCCAAACTGTTTGGCTACCTTTTGGCCGGCCTGATCCTCGGCCCTTCGCTTTTCAGCCTCATCTCCGGCGCAGAACTTGCTGCCCTGTTTATTGCCGGGGAAGTGGTTTTAGCTGTGGTTGCCTTTAAGATCGGCAGTGAATTGGTCTTTAAAGATCTGCAAGGAGTGGACAGGTCCTTTTTGGCCATCACCTTAGGGGAGGTGGCCGGGACCGTTTTTGCTGTCTTTGGCCTCCTTTACTTCCTGTTGAGGCAGGACCTCACCTTCAGCCTGATCATGGCTACGGCTGCCGTTGGCTCCGCCCCCACCGCCGCGCTCATGGTGATGCGCCAGTATCGCGCCCGGGGTGCGGTGGCCAGCACGCTCCTGCCCGTTGCGGCCGTCAACGGGGTGCTGGGGGTAGTCCTTTTCGCCCTGGTCCTATCCCTGGCCCGGGCCCATGGGGCTGTCCAGGGAGGGGGCTCTGGATGGCAGCTGGTGAGCACACCCCTGCTGGAACTGGGCGGAAGTGTGATCCTGGGAGGAGTTTTGGGTGTCATTTTCGCCTTCCTGGCAAAGAAGGCGGGGGATACGGACGAGCTTTTGATTATGAGCCTGGCGATGATTCTGGTGGCAGCGGGGGGAGCCTACCTTTTGGGCCTCTCGCCCCTGGTGGCCAACATCGTGCTCGGTTTGATGCTGGCCAATCTGGGCAGCGGCGCTCCCCGGGTGTTTTTCTGCCTAAACAGCTTTACCCCACCCATTTACCTGCTCTTTTTCACCTTGGTGGGGGCCAGTTTGCAGCTGGCGGGCCTGCTGCCCCTGTTGGCCTTGGGCGCAGCGTATATCCTCGCCAGGGCCGCCGGGAAGCTTCTGGGCACTTGGGTTGGCGCCTGGGCTGCGCAGGCGGAACCTAAGGTGCAGAAATACCTGGGGGTTTTACTTCTGCCCCAGGGTGGTGTGTCGTTGGCTCTGGCCGCCTTGCTGCACAGGTATTTTCCCCAATACAGCGGGACCTTTACAGTGATCATGGTGCTGAGCGTGCTCCTTTTGGAAGCCCTGGGTCCCAGGCTCGCCAGGGCAGCCTTCGCCAGGGCGGAAGAGGTCACTGGTTTGGGACGACAATTGATTGGCTAGAGGAGGACGGCTATGTATGCCTTGTTCTTGGTTTTGAACGATACTGATTACCTGGATGAGATCTTAGCCCGTTTTGTGGATGTGGGAGTGCAGGGTGCAACCATTTTGGACAGTCAAGGTATGGCCAGCGCCCTGGTGAGCAGCCGGGGCAGGGACTATCCCCTCTTTGGTTCCCTCAAGGCACTCCTGGAAGGAGCAAGGCCGTACAACAAAACCATCTTCACCGTGCTGGACAGCGAGGAGCTCGTGGAAAGGACTGTGGAAGCGGTCAGGGATGTACTGGGGGATGCGGATCACCCCAGTGTGGGCTTTATGTTCTCCCTACCCATCGGTCAGGTGTATGAGCTGAAAAGAGGGTAAGCCATGTCCCCACTGGGTTCTTGCAGTGGGGATTTTCCTTGTCGTTCTTGGATCATTCAGCGGCGAATAAATTGGGGTGGGAGAACCTTCGGCGCAGGAATCTGCCCCAGGGCAGTTGAAGTGATTTCCCAAAGGACGGGGGTGGAGATGTGAAGTGTTACTGCCATGGACAAACGGCCACCTGCATTGACCGGGTGCCCATTTTCCAGCATCTTACCGCCGGGGAAAAGCAGGAAGTGGCTCAGATCACCCGGCAGAAAAGCCTAGCCAAGGGCGAACTGCTTTATGGCATGGGTGATCAGGTGCACAGCCTGTTTGTCATCCATTCCGGTTTGGTGAAGCTTTACCGCCTCAGCGCTGCAGGCAAAGAACAGATCCTGCGGGTCATGGAACCCGGTGATTTCCTTGGGGAGCTGGCCTTGTTTACCTCTTCCCCCATGCAGCATTACGCCGAGGCCTTGGAAGAGTGTACCATGTGCGTGATGGAAGCCAGCCGCCTGCGGGAGCTGATGGCCAAGTATCCCAGCATCGCCTTTAAGGTCCTGGAAGAGCTGAGCCAGCGCCTGGAGCAGACGGAACAGCTCCTGGAAGAGATCAGCCTGCATTCGGTGGAAAGGCGCCTGGCCCAGGCGCTTTTGGATCTCAGCGCCGGGAGCAGCGAGATTGAGCTGGCCCTAAGCAAGAAGGATCTGGCCTCCCAGATGGGCATGACCAGCGAAACCTTGAGCCGCAAGCTCTCCTCCTTTGAGGCCCAGGGTTTGATCGAGCAGGTGGGCCAGCGAAGAATTATCATCAGGGATCGGCGGGGTTTGGAAGGGGTCCTGGAACGTGGCTGAGCAAAGAGGGTTTTGGTACTGCTTGGGGAGCGGTTTTGTCCTGGGCCTGGCCATGATCGTGCCCGGAGTGAGCGGCGGCGTTCTGGCCATGGCCTTGGGGCTCTACGAACCGATGGTGGCGGCCATCGCCAAGCCCTGGGAGAACTGGCGGGGGCATCTCAAGTTCTTTCTGCCCCTGGGACTGGGGGCAGGGGTCTGTGTGCTTTTGTTCAGCAGGATCCTGGAGTTTTTCTTTGCCCACTATCCCCGACCCACCCTGTATTTTTTCATCGGCCTGGTCTTGGCGGGCCTACCTGCGGTTTACCGCGCCGCCAATGCCCAAGGTTTCGGGTTTTCCCATGGCCTGAGCTTTGCCGCTGCAGTGCTGTTGCCCCTGGCGGTGAGCTGGCTGCCCGCGGCGGAAGGGTCCGCTTGGGCGCGGCTGGGCCTTTGGGGACATGTGCTTAAGGGGGGCATCGTCGGGGCGGGGCTTGTGATCCCGGGTCTCAGCGTCTCCATGCTGCTGCTGGCTTTAGGGGTCTATCGGGAGCTCTTGGGGGCAGTGGCCCAGCTGGACTTGGGCATATTGCTGCCCGCGGCCGTGGGGTTTGTGCCCGGTTTGCTGTTGGCTGCCAAGGGGATGAACTGGCTGCTGGGGAAGGGGTTCGGCCAGGTTTACTATGCCATCCTGGGACTGATGCTCGGTTCTTTGGCCGCCGCCTTTCCCGGCTTCCCCCGCTGGGGGCTGGAGTGGCTGCTCTGCCTGGTGCTCTTTGGCGCAGGCGCGCTTATTGCCTCCTTTTTCCATCGCAACAACTAGGGTAAGGGGTGTTCCATGTGCTTGACTTGAAACTAGAGGAGTTTTTCAGTCTGGAGGGCTGTCCCGTAGCGGATCTGTTTGCCGGTGTCCAGTACCCCTGGGAAGTGCTCCCCCGCATCGCCGAACTCCTGGAGAAGCTGGTGGAGGAGAAGCGCTCCGCCTACCGGCAGATCGCCCCCGGCGTGTGGGTGGGGGAAGGGACCACGGTCGCGGATACCGCCCGTTTCCACGGACCTGCGGTTTTCGGCAGAAACTGCGAGATTAGGCCCAATGCCTTTGTGCGGGGTAACGTGATCGCGGGGGATGGCGTTGTCTTGGGCAACGCCAGCGAAGTGAAGCAGGCCATTTTGTTTTCCCAGGTCCAGCTGCCCCACTTTAACTACGTGGGCGATTCCATCTTAGGCCGCGGCGCCCACCTGGGCGCGGGCGCGATCATCTCCAACTTCAAGTCCACCAAAGAGCCTGTGAAGGTAAAAGTGGGGGATACCGTGGTGGAGACGGGCCTGCGCAAGTTCGGCGCCATTGTGGGCGATGGGGTGGAAGTGGGCTGTAACGCGGTGCTAAACCCCGGCACCCTGGTGGGAGCGGGCAGCCTCATCTATCCCGTGACTTCGGTGCGGGGCTTCATCCCCAGCGGTATGATTTACAAAGGCGGGAAGGAGCTGGTCCCTTACAGAGCTAAGTAGCGGGCACCTGCGGCTGCTTCTGCACGGAGGCATCGGGAAGAGTGAGCGTGAATGTGGTCAGTTCTGGAGAGCTGGTGTAGGTGAGGCTGCCTCCCAGCTCTTCCGCGATGCGGTTGCAGATGACCAGACCCCAGCCGTGGTGGCCCGAGGGGTCTTCTTTACTGGTCACGCCGCCCCGGAAGATGCGCTTTCCTTCCAGGGGGCTGATCTCCGGTCCGTTGTTGCTCACGCTGAGCACCCGCTGGCCCTGCCCGTCCATTGACCAGTGCAGCTTGACCAGTTTCTCTTCCTGCTTGGCCACTGCGGCAAAGGCGTTATCCAGTAGGTTCATGATCACCTTGGGCAGCAGCCGCTGCTCGTGGAAGTGCTCAGGCGGCTCCGCCTGGAGATCCAGGGAGAAATGGATGCCCAAACGCTCAGCTTCCGCCGCCTTGACCTGAAGAACTGTGGTCCAGGCGTCCGCGGGTAGGGTGGAGTAGTTGTGGCGATCAGAGAGCTTGGCCGCGCTGAAGGCGATGCTGCTCAGGGCTTCTTCCCTTTTCCCCATCTCCACGTAGGTGGAGATCAAGGTGAGCTCATTGAGCAGCTCATGGCGTTCTTCCCGCAGGGTGCGCAGGGCGGCTTCCTGGACGGTGCTCCGCTTCACATGGTACTGGAGCACCTTTTCGCATCTACGCTCCTTCTGGGAATACTGGTGCAGAACAAAGATGAGGGTGGGGAAGGCCACCAGATCGGCGCCCAAGAGGCTGAGGCAGGTCCCGCTGGGTAGGGCCCCAGACCTGAGGATGGAAGTGATCTGGCGGCAGGAGATCAGCAGGCTCAAAAAGATCAGTGCCCAGCCTGCATAGCTGTGGACCTCGGCCGAGGGGTCTGCCTCATTTTTTCTTGGTCTGTCCGTCAGGACGAAGTAACAGGCCAGCAGAATGCTGGGGAGATAGGCGGTGAACTCCTCAGCTGGGCCCAGCACCCTGGCGGCGAAGGGGGTGCGCAGCACCTGGGGGAAATGGCGGGTGAACAGGGGCGGAAAGATGGACGTGCCCAGGGCATGGAGGGAGAGGGGGAGCAGGTAGGCAAAGAGGGCATCGGGGAACAGCTCAGCCTCAAAGATCCAGATGAAGTAGATTAGGTAGGTGATGGAAAGGAGCAGGAAGTTCAGCTCCAGTACGGGGAACACCCGCACCACCACAACTGTGGATAGGCTCTGCAGCGCAGCAAAGGAAGCAATTTTCCAGTCCGGTGCGTCCCGGCGCAGAAGGCGCAGTGCGCAGAAAACCTGCACGCACTCGAGGAAAAAGCGGCCGGCTATTGCCCCAACCCACGGCCACATGCAATCAGCCCCTTTTTGTGCACGAATTCACTAAAGGGCTCTTCGACGCGTTCCTGGTTTTTCCTATCGACAAATTCCTTTAATTCCCACCATTTCCTAATAATTCAGCTCTTTCCCGCGATTTCTTGACGAAGAACGCCCAGGAACTCCTGGAGCCGCCCGGGATCGGGGAAATACACTTGGGCGGCGGTGGGGCTCCCTCCGCCCCGGCCCCCCAGGGGCTGGGCCTGGTCTTTGATCAGCTGGCCCAGGTTGGGACCTGCTGGCAGGTTGTGGGCCAGCACCAGCCGCTCACCGAGGTTGATCACCACAAGGGCCTGGGTGAGATTGAGCACCGCCCGGGCCAGCCTTTGGGCTTCAGGAATACTCGCTTCCGGCAGCTCCAGGAAAAAGGGACCCTCGCTTCGGCTGACCAGTTCCCGGGCCCGCAGCTCCAGGAGCTCTCCCTGGAGCTCTTCCACCAGCTTTTCCAGCTCTTTTCTGCGCTCCAGGTCAGCGCTGACCCGCTCTACCACTTCCCCCTCGGGCACGGCCAACAGGGCCACCAGCTCAGAGCAGATCTCGTGTTTGCGCCGGTAATCCTCCAGGGCGCGGCCGCCGCAGAGGAAGTACACCCTGGTCATGCCCTTGTACCTTTCCGCCTTGAGGATTTTCAAGAGCCCGATCTGCCCCGTTTTGCCCACATGCGTCCCGGAGCAGGGGGAATAGTCGAAACCCTGGATTTCCACAATGCGCAGGGGACCTGGCAGATCAGGGATTTTGCGCAGGGGCACCTGCCCGAACTCTTCGGGCTGGAGTGTGTAGGTGAAAACCGGCAGATCCTCCAGGATCAGCTCATTGGCCCGGGCTTCCGCGGCTAGCTGCTCTTGGCGGGTAAGGTCCGGGGTGGTAATGTCGATGCTGCAGTATTCAGCGCCCAGATGGAAGCTTTCCGTCCTGTAGCCGTATTCATCCTGAAAGATGGCGGACAAGAGATGCTGTCCGCTGTGCTGCTGCATGTGGTCCAGGCGGCGGGGCCAATCCAAAACCCCGTGGGCGGAGCTTCCCTCCAGGGGCTCGGGGAGCACGTGGAAGACAGTCCCGTCCTCTTCAAAGACGTCCAGGATCGGTATTCCGTTGATCGTGCCCAGGTCATGGGGCTGCCCGCCCCCAGTGGGGTAAAAAATGGTTTCCGCCAGCACCACGAGGTATTTGCCTTCTACCTCGCGCTGAGAGGTGATCCGCGTGTCCAGTTCCCGGAGCCAGGGTTGCGAGTAGTAGAGCTTCGCTATGATCAACACTTCCTTTCTGGATCACTGGGCTGCGGTGAGGGTGGGGTCTTTTTTGTGCCAGCCCAGTTTGGCGAAGATGTAGGGTGCACCCAGCGTTGCCCACAGGCCCAGGAGGGTGTAGCGCGTCGTTGTGGCCAAACCTCCAGGCAGCCAGCTCAAAACGGGTTTCAGCGCTGTTCTCAGCAGAAACAGCACCACCAAGCCAACTGCCGCCTTGAGCACCTGGTGGTGGGCTGCTGCCTCCTCTTTAAAGCCTACATAGCTGAGCTCCAGGCGGTAGCCGAGGAAAGCCCCCAAGAGAAAGCCCACAGTCATGGGGCCGTCCCCCGCGGGGTGCAGGATGTAGAGTAGAGCCGCGACCAGAACCGAACCCAGCAGCCAGGTGGGAAGTTCGATCTTGGTCAGGTCGATATTGATCAGGCGGGAGTAGATCAAAAGCAGGATCAGGCCCGCAGCCAGACCGCCGGCGATATCGATGGGCCAGTGCACACCTAAGTACAGGCGGGATAGGCTGACCAGGGAAATGAGGAGAGCCGCGCCCCAGTAGGCCCAACGCTTCCTCAGCCGCAGGGCCAAGAGACCCCAGAATACTGTGCTGCCTTGAGCATGGCCGCTGGGAAAGGCATACCCTTCCTGGACCGCCAGGCGCAGCTCCCGGGGGGGCCGCTCGGTGCGGGCGATATACTTCAAGCCGGAGTTCACGTAGGCGGAAAAGACGAAAAAGACGGCAAAGCGAAAGCCGAAGTGTTTGTCCACCAGCCAGTAGATGAGGGGTATGGCCAGCATGTAAAACTCCACGGAACCGAGGTTGGTCACCGCCCGGAAAAAGGCAGTGAGGGCGGGATTAGCGTACTCCTGCAGCCAGAGAATCACGTCCAGACCAGACATACCAGAGCTCCTCCTTCAGGTGGTTTGCAGTTTATATTCGCAGCCGCCACCGCTATGTCCTGCCAAAGGGATAGGCCCGGGTGGGACCCGGGCCTGCAGATTAGCTTTCCAGAAACTGATTGGTGTAGAGGCGGTAGTAGTACCCTTTCTGCTGGAGCAGCTCCCGGTGGGTTCCCTGCTCGATCACCTTGCCGTCTCGGATTACCAGGATCAGATCGGCAAAGCGCACCGTGGAGAGCCTGTGGGCGATGATGAAGCTGGTGCGCCCCTTGAGCACCGTCTCCATGGCTTTCTGGATCAGCTGCTCCGTTTCGGTGTCAATGGAGGAGGTGGCTTCATCCAGGATGAAGATGGCTGGATCGGCCAGGATGGCCCGGGCAAAGGAGATGAGCTGCTTTTGGCCGGTGGAGAGCAGACCGCCCCCTTCACCCACCTCCGTATCGTAGCCCTTGGGCAGCTTGCAGATGAAATCATGGGCGTTGACCAGCTTGGCGGCCTCTTCCACCTCCGCATCGGTGGCACTGAGCCGGCCGTAGCGGATGTTTTCCCGGATGGTGCCGGAGAAGAGGTGGGGATTTTGCAGCACACAGCCGAGGTTGCTCTGCAGCCAGGCCAGGGGCCGCTCCCGGTAGTCCACACCGTCGATGAGGATCCGTCCCTGGGTCGGTTCATAGAAGCGGCAGACCAAGTTGACGATGGTGCTCTTCCCAGAGCCCGTTTCCCCCACCAGGGCCACGATCTGCCCCGGCTCGATCTCCAGGTTGAAGTTCTCCAGGACCGGCTCCTGGGGGTTGTAGGCGAAGGAGACGTTTTCAAAGCGGATGGCTCCCCGCAGCCGGGGCCACTCGTTTTTCAGCCCCGGACGGTCCTGGATTTCCGGCACTGTGTTCAAAAGACCCATCACCCGTTCCGCCGCCGCGTGGGCCATCTGCAGCTCCGCAAAGATCCTGGCGATCTCCCGCACCGGCTCGAAAAACTGTGCGGCGTAGGAGATGAAGGCTGCCAGCACACCGTAGCTGATGGTACCCGCGGCCACCCCCGTGCCGCCCCGCCAGAGGGTGAGCCCCGTGCCCACGCTGGAAAGGACCAGCACGATGGGCATGAACAGGGCGGAAAAGGTCGCCGCTTTGATGCTGGCCGCCCGGTGGGTGCCGGTGAGGGCGGCGAACTCCTCCAGGTTCTTTTCCTCCCGGCTCAAGATCTTCGTGGTGGTGGCACCCATGATGCCTTCGTTGAACGCCCCGGTGATCCGGGAGTTCAACCGGCGCACTTCCCGGTAGGCCCTGAGGATCTGTTTCTGGAAGTAGAGGCTAGCCACCGCCAAGGGCGGGATCACCACCATGGTCAAGAGGGCCAGGCGCCAGTTCAAAAGCAGCATCACCACCGAATAAAGCACCATGGCCGCGGCACCCCAGAGCAGGTCAATCAGGCTCCAGGAAACGATTTCGCCGAGCCTGTTGGCATCGCTGGTCATTCTGGCCAGCAGCCAGCCGGTGGCCCTTTTGTCATAGAAGGAAAAGGACAGCCGCTGCAGGTGGATAAAACCCTCATTGCGGATGGTGTAGGTCAGGCCCGACTCTACCTTTCCCGCCATGGAGATGAACAGGTAGAGGTTTAGGGACTGCCAGAACACCAGGCCCAGGAAGGCGGCGCCAAACCAGCCCAACCCCTCAGTGGTTTGGGGGATCACAAAGCGATCCAGGGCCACTTTGGTCATGTAGGGAAAAGCGGCGTCTCCCGCGGCCAGGGCCACGGTGCTGCAGATGGACAGGGCGATATAGCGCCTGTAGGGCCGGGCTAGCCTTAGAATCTGGCGCCAGAGCCCCAGGTCTATCTTTTCCTCATGGACTTCCTCTTGCCATTCAGGCTGCATCTCAATCACCCTCTTTCTGTGCGGCGGCTTCAGCTTCCAAGCGGTTTTGGATCTGCCAGATGCGTTTGTAGGTGCCCCCTAGGGCCATGAGCTCCTCGTGGGTTCCCCGTTCCACAATCTCCCCGTCCTCCAGCACCAGGATCAGATCGGCGCTGGACAGGCTGGACACCCGATGGGAGATGAGGAAGGTGGTGGCCCTTTGGGCCCGCTGTTTCAGGGCGTTGCGGATAGCCAGCTCCGTCTCGGTATCCACAGCGCTCAAGGAGTCATCGAAAATCAGGATGGGACTCTTGGTAATCAGCGCCCGGGCGATGGCCACCCGCTGTTTTTGGCCCCCAGATAGGGAGATGCCCCGTTCGCCCACCAGGGTTTGGTAGCCTTGATCGAAGCTTAAGATCACATCGTGAATCGCCGCCTCCCGGCAGATGGCGTGCAGCTCCTCGTCGGGCACATCCCCCACGGCCAGGGTGATGTTCTCCCGGATCGTCTTGGCAAACAAGAAGGGTTCCTGGGGCACCACAGCCACGTGTTTGCGGATCCAGCGCTTGTCGATGTGTTTCAGTTCCACCCCGTCGATGGTGATGGAACCCTGGTCGTAGTCATAGAGGCGGGCCAGGAGCTGCACCAGGGAGCTCTTGCCAGAACCGGTGTGGCCTAAAATGCCCACGGTTTGCCCCGGGAGCACCGAAAAGCTCACGTTTTTCAAAACCGGCTGGCCCGGTTCATAGCCGAAGCAGACATTTTCAAAGACCACATGGCCCTTGATGGGGGGCTGCTTGTGGCTTTCCAGGAGCACCTCCTGGGGTTCGTCCAAAACCTCCTGCAGCCTTTCCGCGGCCACCAAGGCCTTACCCATGTCGGTTAGGATCCGCCCCAGCTGGCGCACGGGCCAAAGGAGCATCCCCGTGTAGGTGCTGAAGAGGACCATGGTGCCGATGGTGAGCTCCCCCCGGGCGGTGAAGTAGGCGCCGGCCACCAGCACCACTCCGATCTGCAGGAAGGCGATGAAGTCGCTGGAAGACCAGTAGCAGGCCAAGAGCCAGATCAGCCGGTACACCTTATCCCGGTGCACTTCGTTCTTGGCTGTGAAGCGCTTGATCTCGTAATCCTGGTTGTGGAAGGCCCTCACCACCCGGATGCCGGTGAGGTTTTCCTGCAGGACTGAGGTGAGTTCCGCTTCCGTTTCATCCGCTTCCCGGAAGGCCTCCCTGACCTTGCGGAAGAACACCGCGGCAGAGGTAAACAGCACGGGCACCGCCGCCATGGCAATCAGGGCCATGCGCCGATCCGCCAGGAGCATGATGGTGCCGATCAGGATCACCAAGGACAGGGCGTTGCCCACTTCCACCAGCTGCACCCCTAAGAAGCGGCGGATGGTCTCAATGTCTGAGGTGCATCTTTGCATGAGATCCCCGGTATCCGCTTCTTTATGGTATTTGTACGGTAGGCGCTGAATGTGGTCGAAGATCCGGTCACGGATGTTTTTGGCGATGGTTTCACTGGCCTGGGCGGAAAGCCTGCCCCTTAAGAACATAAAAAGTCCCCGGAATGCTGTGATACCAATCAACACTATCCCAGGGACCCAAAATCTTTGGCCTATGCTTTCCACAAAACTTCGTATCAATGGTGGTGCCGCGACGGGCTGATCTCCGATGACCGAGTCGATGGTGATGCGAATCACTAACGGTCCGGACACGCTGGCCAGCGCCGCCAAGGCCACAGATAGAATGGCCCCAAGGTAGAGCAGTCGATTGTTTGCCATGTAGTTCCACAAGATCCGCAGGGATTTCATGCTCTGATGCCTCCTTTCTTGTTAATAGTTCTAATACACCTTTTATCAATATAGCACGGTTGGTAGCTGGTGGCAAGCAAAACTTTACCTGGTCCTGACAGGGATTCCGGTTAAGAAATCGTAATAGTGTTAATAAGGATGGGGCAAATCTGGGGAACTGGAAGGGAGTTGTAGTATGTATCAACCGGAACCGTTTAAGATCAAGATGGTGGAGCCCATTACGCTCTTAGCTCGGCCGGAACGGGAAGAGTGCATAGCTCAAGCGGGGTATAACCCGTTTTTATTGCGCAGTGAACAGGTGTACATCGACCTGCTCACCGACAGCGGCACCGGGGCCATGAGCGATCGCCAGTGGGCCGGCTTGATGCTGGGTGATGAGGCCTACGCCGGCAGCCGCAACTTTTACCACCTGGAGGAGACGGTACAGAGCATCACCGGCTACCGCTATGTCCTGCCCACGCACCAGGGCAGGGGAGCCGAGCAGATCATCTTCCCCCATCTGGTGCGGGGAGGGAAGAAGTATGTTTTGGGGAATATGCACTTCGACACCACCAAAGCCCATATTGAGCTGGCGGGAGCCCGGGCGGTGAACTTCATCACCCCCGAGGCCCTGGACACCACCACCGACTACCCCTTTAAGGGTAATTTTGATCTGGAGGCCCTGGAAAGGTTCATCCTGGAGCACGGGGCCGAGACCATAGCGGCCATTGTTACCACCGTGACCTGCAACAGCGTTGGCGGCCAGCCCGTGTCCCTGGCCAACATGCGGGGGGCCTACGCCCTGGGGCAGAAGTACAAGATCCCGGTGATCATTGACAGCGCCCGCTTTGCGGAAAACGCCTATTTCATCAAGCAGAGGGAAGAGGGCTACGCCCAAAGGAGCATTCTGGAGATTGTCACGGAGATGTTCTCCTGCGGCGATGCCCTGACCATGAGCGCCAAAAAGGATGGGCTGGTGAATATCGGCGGGATTTTGGCGGTGAAGGAAGATGAGGAGCTCTTCCGGGCCTGCCAGGCCTTGGTTGTCCCCTATGAGGGCTTTCCCACCTACGGGGGCCTGGCAGGTAGGGACATGGAAGCTTTGGCCATCGGCCTGAAGGAAGTGGTGCAGGAAGAGTATCTGCGCCAGCGCATCGGCCAGGTGGAATTCCTGGGCAGGCAGCTGCAGCAGGCGGGCGTGCCGGTCCAGTCCCCCGTTGGCGGCCATGCCGTGTTTGTGGATGTGGGCCGCATCCTGCCTGAGATGCCGAAAACGCAGTATCCGGCCCATGCCTTTGCGGTGGCGCTGTACATAGAAAGCGGTATCCGCGCCGTGGAAATCGGCTCACTCCTCTACGGCCGGGATCCCCAGACGGGGGAAGACGGCCTGGCGGAGCTGGAGCTGTTGCGCCTGACCATCCCCAGGCGCACCTACACCGACAACCACATGCGCTATATCGCCGATGCGGTGATCAGGGTATGCGAGCAGAAAGAAAAGATCAAAGGCGTAGCCTTTGAATATGAGCCGCCCATTCTGCGGCACTTTACCGCCCGCTTTAGACTAGTGGATTGAGAAAGGGGATAACTATGGACAAAGCGAAAGTGAACTGGGATTTGGAGAGCATCTTCCCTGGGGGCAGCTCTTCGCTTGAGCTTCGGCGGCAGCTGGAAGAAATCAAGGAGCGCCTAGCGAGGTTGGGACAGTGGGTGGAAGGCCTCATCCCGGAGCTGGACGCTCCGGAGCTTAAGCGCCTGCTGGACGAGGTGCAGGATCTGGTCATGCACTTCAGCCAGTGTTCCGCCTTTGTGGGCTGTTTGACTGCCCAAAATGTCCACGATGCCCAGGCCCGCCTGTTGGAAGGGGATCTGGGGCAGATGGGGGCAGCCCTGGGAGCTGTGCAGACCCGCATCCATCACCTCTTTGCGGACATCCCCCAAGACCGCTGGGAGGAGCTCCTTTCCGACCCTGACCTCAAGGAGCTGGAGTTTTACCTCAACGAACGCAGGAAGCTGGCCCAAAGGCAGATGGATCCCCAGCGGGAGAATCTGGCCATCGATCTGGCCGTGGACGGCTACCACGCCTGGTCCCAGCTCTACTACACTTTGGTGGGCCGCATGGGCATCGAAGTGGAGCGCGATGGCTCCGTGCAGAGGCTTTCCATGGGCCAGGCCGCCAACCTGCTGGCGGATCCCGACCCGCAGCTGCGCAGGGAGGTCTTTGCCAAGTACGAGCAGGCCTGGGCGCAGGAAGAGGAACTTTTCGCCAGCGTCCTCAACCGCCTGGCCGGTTTCCGCCTGAACCTGTACAAAAACCGGGGCTGGGACGATGTGCTTTCCGAACCCCTGGAGATCAACCGCATGCGGCGGGAAACCCTGGAGGCCATGTGGTCAGCGGTGGAGGGGGGCAAGCCCCACCTGGTGAAGTACCTGAAGCGCAAGGCTGAACTTTTGGGCTTGGAGGGCATTGCCTGGTGCGATCTCAACGCTCCCCTGGCCGCCGCGGGAAGGAAGCTCTCCTTTGCCGAGGGTGCCTCCTTTGTCCTGGAACAGCTGGCCAAGTTCAGTCCGGAAATAGCTGAATTCACCCAAAAAGCCCTGGACAGTCGCTGGGTGGAAGCGGAGGACAGGGGCGGTAAACGCCCAGGTGCTTTTTGCACTTCCTTCCCTGTGACCAAGGAATCCCGGGTGTTCATGACCTACGCGGGAACCATGGACAGCGTGGGCACTCTAGCCCATGAACTGGGCCACGCCTACCATGGTTATGTGCTCAAAGACCAACCCATGGTCCTGCGGCGCTACGCCATGAACGTCGCGGAAACGGCCTCCACTTTCAACGAGCTTTTGGTGGTGGACGGGGCCATTCAGGCTGCGGCCCCCGGGGAGAAGCTGGCCCTGCTCGATGATAAGATCGGCCGCAGCGTGGCCTTTTTCATGGATATTCATTCCCGCTTCCTCTTTGAAACCAGGTTCTACGGAGCCCGCCGCCGGGGCATGGTGAGCGCGCCGCAGCTGAATGAACTGATGACCCAGGCCCAGAGGGATGCCTTCTTAGGGAGCCTAACGGAGTACCATCCCCACTTCTGGGCATCCAAACTCCATTTCTACATCACCAGAACTCCGTTTTACAACTTCCCATACACCTTCGGCTTCCTCTTTGCTTCCGGGGTGTATGCCCGGGCCAAGGCGGAAGGGCCGAGCTTCGCGGGGAAATACAAGGCGCTTCTCGCGGACACCGCCCGCATGACGGTGGAGGATCTGGCCCGCAAGCACCTGGGTGTGGATTTGACCAAACCGGACTTCTGGGAAGCGGCGGTGGGTTTGACCATTCAAGACGTGGAGGAGTTTCTGCGCACCGCCAACTAGTTCAGGAGGAGGACCGTTAGTGGCTGGAACGCTGCGCCGTTACGGGCTGATCGGAAAATCCCTGCAGCACAGCCTTTCCCCTTTCATCCACAGGCGGCTGATGGAGGCCGCGGGGATCAAGGGGGAGTACAAGCTCTACGAGCTGGAGGAAGGGGAACTGGACCGGCAGCTGCCTCAGCTCCTGGCCGAACTCGATGGCTTCAACTGCACGCTGCCCTACAAACAGAGGATCATTCCCTACCTGCGGGAGCTCGCCCCTTCTGCCCGGCTTTACGGGGCTGTGAATACTGTGCACCAAGGTGTGGGGCACAATACCGATGGGGTGGGTTTCCGCAGCTGCTCTGTGCCCATGGCCGGAAAAAAGGTGTGCATCCTCGGCGCCGGTGGTGTGGCCAGGGTGCTGGCCTGGGAAGCGGCCAGGGCCGGGGCGTCGGAGATCGTGATCCGCTCCCGCCGGCTGCAGCAGGCCCAGGAGCTGGCGAAAGCCTTACAAGCCCAGGGCTATGACCAGGTGCGCGGCGCCGGCTTTGGCTCCAGGGAGGCCTGTGAAGTGCTGCTGAACGGCACGCCCCTGGGCATGTGGCCCCAGGTGGGGGCACTGCCCGTGGGGGAGGGGGAGCTGGCCGGTGTTAGTGCCGTTTTTGACACCATCTACAACCCCACCGCGACCCGCTTGGTGCTCAAGGCCAAGGCTCAGGGGATCTGGGCCCGGGGCGGGCTGCAGATGCTCCTGGAGCAGGCGGTGGCCGCGCAGAGGATCTGGAATCCGGAGGTGGACTTGGGCGCGCTCCAGGGAGAGCTGGAGCTTCTCCGCAGGGAGCTGGCCTGGCAGGTGCTTAAGGTGAGCCCAGTAAAGCTTGTGCTCTGCGGATTCATGGGGGCGGGGAAAACTTATATAGGCCAGCGCTTGGCCCGGCGCTTGGGCGTGCCCTTTGTGGATCTGGATGAACGAATTTCATCCCATGCCCAGATGAGCATCGCAGACATCTTTGCCCGCTGGGGTGAAGCGGCTTTCCGGCGGTTGGAGCGGGAGTGCCTGGAAAAGGAACTCAGCCAGCGGGGCCCCTTGGTTTTGGCCGCCGGCGGAGGCGCGCCCATCCAGCCGGGGGCCGCGGAGCTGATCCACGCCTTGGGCGCCCTTGTCATCTATTTGGACGTGCCCTTGGAGATCGCCCTCCAGCGCTGCGGCGTCTCAGGTGGACGCCCCCTCCTGAGCCAGGGGGTGGAAGCGGCTGCCGCCCTCTACCACCGGCGGCGGCCCCTCTATGCCGCGGCCGCGGATTTAAGGGTGGATGCCGCGGGAACCGAGGCCGAGATCATCGGCACCATTTTCCGGGCCTTTGAACTGGAGGTGTGAAGGCGTGCAGGAAGTGTTCGTGGGCCCGTCTCGCTTAGCGGGCAGGGTGACGCCCCCGCCTTCCAAGAGCATGGCCCACCGGGTACTCATCGGGGCGGCTTTGGCAGGTATCTCCTTGGGGGAGCTGGAGCGCTGGGGGATCACTGGCGAACTAGGCGGCGACATCCAGGCGACCCGCTCCTGCCTGCAGGCGCTCTTGGCGCCCGGGGGGGAGCCGGCGGTGTTGGACTGCCGGGAGTCCGGCTCCACTTTGCGCTTTCTGCTCCCGGTGGCAGCTGCCTTGGGCCGCCGGGCCCTTTTTGTGGGGGCAGAAACCCTGGCCCGCCGCCCCCTGCGTGACTACGTTTCCATCCTGGGGGAGCGCGGCGTACGGCTGACCTTCCCGGGGGAGGCGAATCTGCCTGTGCAGGTGGAAGGGCGCCTGCAAGCTGGGGTTTTCCAGGTGCCTGGCCACATCACTTCCCAGTACATCACCGGCCTGCTCTTGGCTCTGCCCCTCGTGGCGGGGAAGAGCACCATTCAGCTCACTTCGCCGCTGCAGTCGGCGCCCTATGTGGAGCTCACCCAGGCAGTGCTGGCACAGTTCGGCGTAGCTGTGGAAACCATCAGCCAGGGAGATGGCACTCCAGCGGGATGGCGGGTATCGGGCCAGCAGCGCTACCGGGTTCCTCAGCGGCCTGTAGCCTTGGAGGCGGATTTTTCCCAAGGGGCCTTTTGGCTGGTGGCTGCATTTTTAGGGCATGGGGTGGAAGTGCAGGGACTCACCCCCCAGAGCCTCCAGGGCGATCGGGCGATCGTGGCCCTCCTGGCAGAGCTGGCCGCGGCGGCGCCAGGTGAAGAGCTGCGGATTAGCGCGGCCCAGACCCCTGATCTGGTACCCATTTTGGCCGTTGCCGCCTGCAGCCGCCCTGGCGTGACCATCATTGAAGATGCCCAGCGCCTGCGCTTTAAGGAAAGCGACCGGCTCCTTTCCACCAGCGCCATGCTGAACAGCCTTGGCGGCTCGGTGGAGGTGCGGGGCGGCTCTCTATTCATCCACGGGGGAGGGCAGCTAGCTGGGGGCACCGTCCAGGCCCAAGGCGATCACCGCATAGCCATGGCCGCGGCCATCGCCGCCCTGAACAGCCAAAACGGAGTGCGGATTGTGGGCAGTGATGCGGTGGCCAAATCCTACCCCCATTTCTTTCAGGAACTCAAGCGCTTAGGAGGAGATGTGCGTGGCATCTAGCTGGGGCGAACATCTGAGGGTCACCATCTTCGGGGAATCCCATGGCCCCCAGATCGGGGTGGTACTTGATGGTCTCCCTCCGGGGGAAGCTGTGGATGTGGAGGAAATTAGGTCGTTTTTGGGCAGGCGCGCGCCGGGTAGAGCTCCGTGGTCCACAGCCAGGCGGGAGGACGATGCCTTTACCATCGTATCCGGCCTTTACCGGGGCCAAACCACAGGTACTCCCCTCTGCGCCCTGCTGCCGAACAAGGACCCCCGCCCGGAAGATTACGCCGAGCTCAGGCGGCTGCCCCGGCCGGGCCATGCCGATTACACAGGTTGGGTCCGCTACGGGGGAGCCAACGACCCCCGGGGCGGGGGACATTTTTCCGGCCGGCTCACCGCCCCGCTTTGCTTGGCGGGCGCCATCTGCCTGCAGATTCTGCGGCGGCGGGGGGTGAGCATTGCGGCCCGCATCGCCCAGATCGGGCCGGTTCAAGATGAACCCTTGGATTTAGCCCAGCCCGATCCGGAGATTCTCCTGAGTCTGGCCGGGAAAGGGCTGCCTGTAGTGGATGGGTCCAAGGGTCGGGCGATGCTGGAGGCCGTGGCAGCGGCCCGGGCTGAAGGGGATTCCCTAGGGGGGATGGTGCAGGCCTTTGTGCTGGGCCTTCCTCCGGGATTGGGAGATCCCATCTTCGGCGGCGTGGAAAGCCGTGCTGCGGCCCTCCTCTACGGCATTCCCGCGGTCAAGGGGGTTTCCTTTGGCGCAGGCTTCCAGGTGTGCGGGCGGCGGGGCTCGGAAAACAACGATGCCTTCTGCCTGGAAGAAGGGAAGATCCGCACCCGTTCCAACAACGACGGAGGCCTAAACGGCGGGATCACAAGCGGTATGCCGGTAGTGGTCAACGTGGCCATCAAGCCCACCCCTTCCATCGCCAGGCCCCAGCAGACGGTGGATCTGAAGGCGGGGCGGGAAACGGAGCTGGCCATCACGGGGCGCCACGACCCTTGTATCGTGCCCCGGGCCGTTCCCGCGGTGGAGGCGGCCTTGGCCCTGGTTGCCCTGGATCTGCTGCTGGGAACCTATGGAGTTTTGGGAAAACCTTGGGGAAGTGTAGGTGAGGGGCAGTGAAGGAACTGGAAGAACTGAGGAAGGAACTTACCGCCATCGACCAGCAGATCCTGGACCTTTTCCGCAAGCGCCTGGCTGTGGTGGAGAAGGTGGCTGACTATAAGCTGAAGGCGGGCAGTCCCGTCTACGCCCCGGTGTGGGAAGGGGTGAATGTGGCCAAGGCCCGCAGCGGCATGCCCGGGGGGCTGGAGGAGTATGGCGCTGCCCTTGCCCGGACCTTGATGCGCCTTTCCCGGGAGCGCCAATATGAACTGATCCTGGGGGAAGAGCCCCGCTGGCAGCTACTGCGGGCCCTGCGGGAGGCCCGGGATAGGGAGAGTTCCCTGGAAAGCCTCGTGGCCGTTAAGGGCGCGCCGGAGCAGGCGGCCCGGGAAGCCTTTCCCCAGGTGAGAATTACCGCCGCGCCGGATGCAGGCACCGCCTGTGCCAGTTTGGCCGCGGGCGTGGTGGATGGGGCGGTGCTGACCAGGGAGGCAGCCCTGGACGCCTTAGCCTTTGAGCCCCTGTATATCCAAGCCAGTCTGGTGGGGGATGGCACCTTTCTGGTCCTGGGCCGGAAGCTCGAGGCCAGTGCGGGAACAGGAAGGGCAGGCCTTTTGGTGGAATTGGCACCTGAACCGGCAGCTTTGGCTTTAGTTGCCGGCGTCTTTGCCGATCTCGACGTGCAGGTTGTGCACCTGCAGACCCTCGATGCGGCCTCAGGACGGCTGTGCTTTGTGGAGTTTGCCGCTGAGGCTCTAGACCGCAGGGCTCTGCGGGCCCTCTACCAGTTGGAGCAGGAAACGGCTGGCCTGCGCTTTTTGGGCTGGTATCCTGTCCTGGAGTTAGACTAAGATTTTTTTGGGGCGGACTTTTTAAGGATAACGGATTCTCCGCACCTCCAGGTGCTCAACTTTCGTGAGGGGGTTTCTCCGCGGATGCGCAAACCGGCAGCCCCTGCCCTGAGGGCAGAGGCTGTCCATTTTTGCACGGCAGGAATTGAAAACGAAAACCGGAAGTAAATAAATGCAGAAGTAATCTTAGAAGGAGTGTTAACCTGTGGAGATTACCCTGGTAAAAACTACTAAGCCAAAGCCCAAGCCCGATCCGGAGAAGCTGGGGTTTGGAAGGGTTTTTACAGACCATATGTTCATCTGGGACTACAGCGAGGGCAAGGGCTGGCACAATCCCCGCATCGTCCCCTACGGGCCTTTGGAGATGGATCCCGCCTGTGCGGTGCTCCACTACGGGCAGGCCGTCTTCGAAGGCATGAAGGCCTACAAGGCGCCCGATGGGAGGATTCTTCTGTTCCGCCCGGAGCAGAACATGGCCCGGCTCAACCGCAGCAACGCCCGTTTGAGCATTCCCCAGTTCGATGAGGAATTGGCCCTTCAGGCCATCAAGCAGCTTGTGGCTTTGGAGAGGGACTGGATCCCAACCGCACCTGGCACCGCCCTCTACATCCGCCCGTTCATCATCGCTACGGACAATATCTTAGGAGTGCGGCCCAGCAGTAGTTACAAGTTCATTGTTATCCTCTCGCCGGTGGGCGCCTATTACGAAGAAGGTCTCAACCCCGTGAGCATCTATGTGGAACCGTATTACGTACGGGCGGTACGGGGTGGTACCGGCTTCGCCAAGGCCGCCGGCAACTACGCGGGGAGCCTCTTGGCCCAGAAAAACGCCCAGGCCAAGGGCTACTCCCAGGTGCTGTGGCTGGACGGTATTGAGCGCAGGTACGTGGAGGAAGTTGGGGCCATGAATGTGTTCTTCAACATCGGCGGCGAGCTCATCACCCCCGATTTGGGGGACAGCATCCTGCCGGGTGTGACCCGGGACTCCATCCTGCAGCTCCTGCGCTCCTGGGGGGTTCCCACGGTGGAGCGGCGCTTGAGTGTGGATGAGGTCTTTGAGGCCCATGCCCAAGGCCGCCTGGTGGAAGCCTTTGGCTGCGGCACCGCGGCGGTGGTCAGTCCCATTGGCCGCCTGGGCTACAGGGAGCAGGTCATTGAGATCAGCGGGGGCAAGATCGGCGAGCTCACCCAGAGGCTCTATGACACCCTGACGGGCATTCAAACCGGGAAGCTGCCCGATCCCTTTGGTTGGGTGGTGGAGATAGACATCTAGACTTCCAGCCCTGAAAGAAAACCCGCTGGAGGGTGCCAAGCCTTCCGCGGGCTTTCTTTTTTGGGTGAACTGTATTGTTCGAGCTTAGAAAATCAAAAACAGCAGAAGCAGGATGAGCAAAAGGGGTGCCGCGCCGGCCACGATGGCCACCAGCACCTTGATAAACGCCCAGCCCAGCTTAAAGAAGAGGACAAAGGGGATAAACAGCAGAGACAGAAGGAAGAGCGGTCCCAATACGCCCAGCAGGATCAAGGCCACTACGCCCACGATGAAGAGGATGGGCACGACGATAATCGCCTGGAACAGGGAAGGGATACCTTTCACTTCGTAAATCACCTCGCCGGTTTCGCTGTCGGTCTTCTTCGGCTTAGAACTGGCCTGATAGAGCGCGATCAGGCCAAGGACAACCAATAGGACGGGCCAGATCACACCGGGACGGGGGATGAAGCCCAGGTTCTTGCCGAGGAAGTAAGAGCCAAAGAGAATCAAAGCCAGTGCTCCCAGGTGTTTCGCTTCCATACTATGCCACCTCCCTCTAGGTTTAGTATAGCAGCGGGGTGGTGTGGGGAGCAATTCGCCTGGGGACCGTATTCACCTCCGTCTTGAGGCGGAGTTCCCTGGGCTTAGCCAAAGGCTTGACAAATGCCTGCCAGGGGTGATAATAGGGTCAAAAGGCCGGGCAGAGGAGTTGTACACATGGAGGAACTAATTGAAGTTTTACAAAGGCACAAAGCACGCTATCCCCAGGCCACTGCGGTGGATTTGGTCAAGCTGGTTTACCAAAGCGAATTCGGTCCGGGCCACTTTATCACCGATGAAGGGGCGAGCTTGGCGCGCCTGGAAGAGGAATGCCGCAGTCTCCAGACAGATGGAGTCGAAGATGAGCTCTTTGAACCCATCGGCAGAGGGCTTGTGCGGCTGCACCTGCGGGCCTTGCCCCCGGGGGTTTCTCTCTTCACTGTGAATAGATTCTTCGTGCTCACAGCCCAGAAGGTGCGGGGAAGCAGGGAGGGCCTCAGGGGCAAGCTGGAGGTGCTCCGGGAGTTTCTGCAAGGGGATGAGCAGGATCTCGCCTTCCTGGAGGAGTATGAAAAGGCGGGCTGCCCACAGCTCAGCCACAGCCCGAGCTTTCGGGCAGCCTATGCTCCAGCTTACCGGGTGGTGCAAAGGGAGTTTGCCCTCTTTTTCCCTGTGTTTCGGGAAATAGAGGGGCTGCTCCGCGGGGAGCAGCCCGTTGTGGTGGCCATCGATGGGCGGAGCGGTTCGGGCAAGAGCTCCCTGGCCCGGCTCCTGCAGGAGGTCTACGGCTGCAGCGTCATTTCCATGGACCACTTCTTCCTCAGGCCCGAACAGCGCACCCCGGCCAGGCTCCAGCAGCCCGGGGGCAACGTGGACCATGAACGCTTTCAGGAGGAAGTGGCCCCTAACCTTAGAAGCGGTAAAGCTTTCCGCTACCGCATGTTCAACTGCCGGGACGGAAGCTTCACTCCTTCACCCGTCATTGAGCCTGGGCCCCTCACCGTGGTGGAGGGCTGCTACAGCCTGCACCCCGCCCTGGGGGAGCTCTATGATCTCAAGGTCTTCTTGACCGTTCCCCCGGAGGTCCAGAGGGAAAGAATCCTCAAGCGCAGCGGGCCGGTGATGCTGCGGCGCTTTGTGGAGGAGTGGATTCCCCTGGAAGAGCTCTATTTTTCCTCCTTCAGGATCGAGGAACAGAGCCAGATCCGGATCTGCACCACCAGGCCCGATCTGGATTAGAGCTTTTTCACGATCAGCTCGCTCAAGGGGCGCTTGGGCACGTAGTGCACATCATCTTCACCCCGCCAGTAGCGGATGTCGCCGTCTTTGCCTGAGGCGGTGAGGCGCACCTCTTCACCCGGTGCCCCTAGGGCTGCCACCAGTTCGATGCGCAGGCCCTCGGGCACACCCAGGATCTCCGCCAAGCGGGGTCTGTCCACCGATCCCAGGAGGCAGGCGCCGAAACCCATCTCCCGGGCACCCAAGACGATATTCTGCGCGGCCAGGCCCAGGTCAATGAGGTGGACGCTCGCCCCGCCGCTGATGGCCGTGTCATTGAGGAACACGATGTAGGCTGTGGGTCGCTCCTCCGGGGCAGGGCCAGGCCAGTCTGTGAGATAACCCGCCCATTTCAAGCAGTCGAAGACCTGGGGCAGCAGGTCAGGATCCCGCACCAAAACGTATTTCAACGGCTGCTTATTGGAAGCGGCTGGCGCCAGGCGCGCCAGTTCGATCAAACTTTCCAAGTCTGCCATGCTGGGTGCCGGTTCCTGCTTGAAGCGCCTAATACTGCGGGTGTTTCTGATCAGTTCCTTAAGCATGGTTAGCCTCCTTACGCGTGGTACTCCAGCCTATTGTTCGCTAAAGCGGGGGTTTTACCCTGCCTCCCTCCAGGAGTGGAAAAGTCTTGCCCAAAGAGTCAGAAAATAGTATAATATCGAAAAGAAATCAGAAAGAGGAGAGCCATGGAAGCGAGGGAGGCCAAGAACCTGGCGGAGCTGGCGGGCCAGTCCAGCCTAGCGGAGCTGTACAGTCTAGTTCATGAACTGCACTTAAGGCGCAGGGAAGAAGGGCTTAAGGTCGCGGATTTGGGCTACCAAGAGCAGCTGAAGGCCCTGATTCACCTGGTGCACCGCCTGGGGCGTCTGGAGGAGCATAGAGACCCCGATCCGCAGCTGCTGGCCAAGCTAAAACAGGCCAGCGCCCCTTGGCGCAGGGTCAAGCCCCGGGGTCTGCTGCAATCGGCTTGGGCCGCCCTGGATCTGAGCTGGGCGGATCTGGCCGCGGCCTTTGCCCTGCTTTTGGCCCAGGAAGGCCTGGCCAAACTTTTGGGGACACGGCTGCCGCAGCTCAAGGATTACCTGAACTTGCAGCGCCTGCTCTCCCTCTTTTTCGCCAGCCGTTTGGCCAGGGCTGGAAGACAGCAGGTGGAGGGCAGATATGCCGCGGGACACCAAGAGCTCAAGGAGCTTTTGCCTAGGGAATTGGACCTTTCCAAGTTACCTGAACAGATTCCCCTGCTGCCTCTGCCCAAGGAGCGCCTGCTCATCTCTCCCGAGCTTCTCTACGATCATCTGCTGCAGAAGTACTTGGAAGTGGCTTTGTTTTACCATGCCTGTTCCACCGATGGTGAGCGTGTGGCAGAGAACCTCCCCGGCTGGAATCTGACTTCCGCCGGAGCACCAAATCTGCTGGGGGAAGGGGGGAAGGCTTCCGCCGGCTTTTCCGGCGCGGTGCAGGGAGGCTTGCTTAAGGAAAAGGAGGCCGGCACAGGGGGCGTGCTTCCCTCCAAAGAAAACAGGCGATAGACCCCAAGGGGGAAGCGCGGCCCGAGAGGGGAAAAGGAAAGCAAAGGAGCTCCAAAGGCTCCTTTGTCTTTTACCGGGGAAAAGACGCAGGAAGTTCCGGAGTTATTTGGAATTACTAAAGAAGAGAACATGTGGCACTACCACGTAGAAAGGAAGGCGACAGAGATGAAAGACTTATTTGCTCTCCACGGCAAGGTTGCTGTGATCACCGGTGGGACGGGAGTGCTGGGCAGCGAGCTGTCCAGGGGGCTGGCCCAGGCCGGTGCCAAGGTGGTCGTTCTAGGTAGAGATGAGGGCCGCCGGGCTGCCGTGGTGACTGATATTCAACAGGCAGGCGGAGAGGCAGTGGGTATTGCCTGCGATGTTTTGAACCAGGAGAGCCTGTTGGCTGCCAAGGCCGAGGTTCTAGAACGCTTTGGCACAGTGGACATTTTGGTCAACGGCGCCGGGGGCAACAGGAAGGATGCCACCACCAGCCCTGATCTCTCCTTCTTCGACCTTCCCCAGGAGGCTTTGGACTACGTCGTGCGGCTGAACTTCATGGGCACGCTCCTGCCCACCCAGGTTTTCGGGCAGGTGTTTGCGGAAAAGAAGGAAGGCGTGATCCTCAACGTTTCTTCCATGTCCTCCTACCAGCCCATGACCAATGTCATCGGCTATTCCGCAGCCAAGGCGGCCATCAACAATCTGACCATGTGGCTGGCTGTGCACTTCTGCAAGCACTACTCCCCCAACATCCGGGTGAATGCCATCGCCCCCGGGTTCTTCCTCACTGAGCAGAACCGCTTCCTGCTCACCGAGGAAAAAACCGGTGAGCTCACCCAGCGGGGCCGCACCATCTTGGAACACACCCCCATGGGCCGCTTTGGCGAGCCCTCCGACTTGGTGGGTACGGTGATCTGGTTGGTAAGTGATGCCAGCAAGTTCGTGACCGGGGTTGTTGTACCGGTAGACGGCGGCTTCATGGCCTTTTCGGGCGTGTAAGGTGGGCAGATAGCAGAGAATAGGCCCGCATTTCCCCCAGGGAAATGCGGGTTTTTTTGACTTAAGATGGGAACACTGTAAGGGATAGACCAAAGGAACAGGGTGATAGGCGTGGGGTGGACCGGCTGGCCCTTTGAGCGGGTGGCAATCCTCTTTGCTTCCCTGGGCTTTCTCCTCATCTTCGTGCAGGTGACGCTCTTCCATTACCGCCAGAACTTCAGGCACTGGGCCCAGTGGGTTCCGGTGATCGCCCTGCCAATTCTGGCTCTGACTGGCCTGTGGGTCACAGCTTCCGGCACGGCAGGCGTGCGCCGGGTTTTTGCCCTGCTCTGCGCGGCAGATGCTTTAGGGGGATTGTACGGTTTTTTCCTCCACCTGCGGGGCGTGGGGCAGAGGGTGGATGGCTACCGGCTGCAGAACTTCCTGGTGGGCCCACCGGTGGTACTGCCTTTAACCATTACCGCCTTGAGCGTGCTCGGACTTTTGGCCGTGTACTGGAGTGGTGGGCTGTGATGGGCTTGGAGAGCCTCTATCCCGATTACGATGTCTTGGCCCTCCAGGACGAGTGGGATGCCAATACCCGCCAGATCGTAAAGCAGCGCCTGGGGCCCTTTGAGTTTAAGCTGCTCTCCCACTGGCAGCAGGGGATGATCAAGGCCCTGGCCCGGCAGCTGGCCTGCGAGGGGCGGGATGAGGTGCTCACCTGGATTGCCTTCCATGTGGAGACGGAACTGGGCAAACCCCAGGGGGAAGCCCAGCGCAAGCCGGGTATCCCGCCCCGTAAGGAACTCATCCTCGCCGGTTTGGACGCTTTGGACAACTGGGCTAAGGCCAAGTTTTTCAAAGGCTTTCTCAGCCTCAAGGAAGCGCAGCAGCTGGAGTTCCTGCAGCTCTTGGAGGTGGGCGGTTTACCACAAGAAGAGGGCTGGGATGTGGAAAGACAAAAGGAGCTGTTCAAGAAGCTCGCGGGTCTAGTCATCACCGCCCATTACTCCCATCCCTGGGTGTGGTCGGAGATTGGATACGGCGGCCCAGCGTACCCCCGCGGTTATGTCCGGGTGGAGCTGGGGCTTGTGGACCCTTGGGAACCAAAACAGGCCGAGTGGAGCTGAGCGGGGGAGCGCCATGGCAGAGAAGGTTTCAGTACAGCATAACTGCGATCATTACGACCGGGAGCGCCACCCCCACCTGCGCAAGCGCAAATACGGGGGCCAAGAGGTGGATGCGGTTATCGTGGGTCTGGGGGCGGCTGGGGGAGTGCTCCTTTACGAACTGGCCAAGGCGGGATTGAGCGTTGTGGGCATCGAGGCGGGCCCCTTTTGGGATCCCCAGACTGACTTCGCCAGCGATGAGCTCCATGCCCAGTCCCTGGCCTGGAATGACACGCGCCTTTCCACAGGCCAAAACGCCCTGCAGTTTGGGGCCAACAACTCGGGGCGCGGCGTAGGGGGCGGCACCGTACATTTCACCGGGGTCTTTTACCGCTTCCATGAAAGCGACTTCAGGGTGCGCACCCTGGATGGAGCAGCGGAAGACTGGCCCATCACCTATGCAGATCTAGCCCCCTACTACGCCAAGATCGAGGAAGAGATCAAGGTGAGCGGCCCCCGGGAGTTCCCCTGGGGAGCCTTCCACGGCCCGTACCCCTATCCCGAGCGCAGCCCCATCAGCGGCAATGCGGAAATCTTCCGCCGGGGCTGCGCGGCCTTGGGGATCCGCAGCACCGTGGCTCCCCTGGCCATCCTTTCTGCGCCCTTTGATGGACGGCCCCCTTGCATCAACCGGGGTTTCTGCAACCAGGGGTGTCTGCCCAATGCCAAGTTTTCCACCTTGATCCACCATGTGCCCAAGGCCATCGGACTGGGCGCGGAGGTTTTGACGGACTGCATGGTGACCCGCATCCTGGTGGACAAAGGGGGCCGGGTGACCGGTGTGGAGTTCAACCACGACGGCCAGTTCTACGCCCAGAAGGCCAAGGTGGTGATCGTCTCGGCCTTCGCCGTGGAAACACCTAGGCTCCTGCTGAACTCCGCCTGCAGCCAGTTTCCGGAAGGCCTGGCCAACAGCAGCGGCCTGGTGGGGAAGTACTTGATGCCCCACAGCGGTCACGATGTGTACGCCCGTTTCGACCAGGAGATCCGCCTCTACAAAGGTACACCGGTTCTGGCCGTCAGTCAGGATTTCTATGAGACCGACCTGAGCCGGGGTTTTATCCGCGGCTATTCCCTCCACGCCCACGGCGCACGGCCGGTGGGTATGGCGGTGAAGGCGGCCACCAATGCGGGGATCTGGGGGAAAAAACTGCGGGAGATCATGCTCCACTGGAACTTCTATGCCCGCATCACTCTGGTGGGGGAAGTGCTCCCCGAGGCCACAAACTGCGTGACCTTGAGCGAGGAAAAGGATGAGTACGGTCTGCCCAGGGCCCAGGTCCACTTTGCTTACGGAGAAAACGACCAAAAGCTCATCGCCCACGGGATCCAAAAGTGCCAAGAGATCCTGGCCGCGGCGGGGGGGAGGGACGCCTTTGTGGTGCCGGACAGCGCCCATCTCATGGGCGGCTGCCGCATGGGCAAGGACCCCAGCACCTCAGTTGTGAACGAGTTCTGCCGCAGCCACGATATCCCCAACCTCTACATCTGCGATGCCAGCGTGTTCGTAACTTCTGGGGCCGCCAATCCCACGGAGACGGTGATGGCCCTGGCGGCCCGTACCGCGGACCAGATCATCGCGCAGGGAAAGAGATAAAGGGGAGGCCCACCGCAACCGCCCGGTGGGCCTCCACACTTTTTCCATCCTTATTTGCTCTTTTTTCTCACCAGCGAAAGGCTGCCCCAGCCGCCCACGATGGCCAGGTAAAAACCGAAATCATACCACCAACCGGTGTTGGCCACCTCGTACACCCGGATATGGGGGCGGAACAGGCCGAAGATCAGGGATAGGGGGGCCACCCAGCCGTGCCAGATACCGGTGAAAAAGCCCGCGGGATTCTCCGGTGTCCTACTGCCGCTCCCGGGCAGGCAGCCGGTGAGCAGAAGGCAGCCGGCAGCCAGCAAAGCGAATAAAGCAAATCTCTTCACTCCACGTGCCTCCTTTGCTGTCTCACCTTTATTTGACATCTGAGCTGCAACTTCCTCTTCCCTGGGGAGGCATCTGCGCCATTTTGCCGAATAAAGCTGCTAGAAAACAAGGTAGAATGGGTGCAGGTCTGTGGAACACAGAGAGTCTGGGCTGCGGCCCCACCTGGCCGCGGCGGGAGCAGCCGTTATCTTCGGCTTTTCCTTTTTGTTTACCAAAAACGCCTTGGACAGTCTCGAGACCTTCGAACTCTTGGGGCTGAGGTTTTTCCTGGCCGCTTTCTTCATGCTCTTTCTGCGCAGGCTGAAACTGATCCAGGTGGAGCTTTCCTGGGACAAGCTGGGCAGTTTGCTTGTGGTGGCCGTTTTCCAGCCCGTCCTTTATTTCATCTGCGAGACCGTGGGGGTCAACCTCACTTCCGCTTCGGTGGCTGGAGTTCTCATCGCGCTCATACCTGTTGCGGTTGCGCTTTTGGCCGCGGCGCTCCTAAAGGAGCGTCTAAGCGGGGAACAGTGGGTTTTCATCGCCACTTCTGTGACCGGCGTGGTCCTGCTTTCCCGGCCCCAGCTGCAGGGGGGATTGGGGGGCGTCAAGGGGATCTTGGCGCTGCTGGGGGCAGTGGTGGCCGCCGCCCTTTACAACATCGCCTCCCGCCAGGCCTCAAGCAAGGCCGCTCCCGTGGAAGTGACCTACGTGATGATGTGGGTGGGAGCTGTGGCGTTCAACGCCGTGGTGTTAATGCGCGCCGCGCTCACAGGTCGCCCCCTCACCTATTTCCTGGCCTTGGGCCGCTGGGAGACTGCTTCCGCCCTTCTTTACCTGGGCCTGCTTTCTTCGGTTGGTGCCTTTTTCCTCCTCAACTACGCCCTGGCTAAGCTCAGTGCCTCCCGGGTGGCGGTGTTCACCAACCTCACCCCGGTGTTTTCCATCCTGGCTGGGGTGTTGTTCAGGGGCGAGCGGCTGCTCGCGGGGCAGCTCATTGGGGCGGCGATCGTCTTGGTGGGTGTGTGGGGTGTAAGTAAAAGGACGCAAAAAAGCCTCTCCTGAGCGGGGAGGCTTAAGGCTTTAGCGCCTGAAGAGGGCCGTGAGGGGAAGCTCTACGTCTACCTCGGACGATAGCTTCCACTTGCCGTTCACCTTGGTCAGCTCAAAGAAGACTTCTTGCGTTATCTCCCTCTCAACGGGCCACTCCACTGGCTCACCCGCCATGAGTGCGTCCCAGAGCTGCTCGGCAATCTCCGTAAAGTCATCGGGGATTTCGTCGAAGAATTCCTTCAAAATCTCCTTGAGGACCTCCTCATACAGCTCCATGAAGACGTCGAAGAGGTCGTTGACAAACGCGACGAAGACATTGTGGGCGGTGTCCTCATCGATCTTCACCTTCATGTATAACTCTGTTGCCACTTGGGTCTTGTTGGGTTCCTACACGATGTCAGGCTCGCCCCCGAAGGTGATCTCAAACACCGCACCGCCCTCTTTTGCTGCAGTCAAGGCCCCTTGGATCATCCTGACGAAATGCTGTCGTTCGAACTTCAGCTCATCCTGCCCCGGCAGCACCGGATCTAGCAAGATAGGGAAGGCGAAAAGGTCTGCGATCTTGTTGGCATCGAGGCTGCTGAGTGCCGTCTCCATCTGGGCTAAGAACTCTTCTGCGGTTTGCTCCTTCTTAGTGCCACCTCCCCAACAGCCCCAGAGTAACAAGGCCGCGGTCAGCAGAACCGCGCACAGGAACCAACGACTGTGCCTTTTCATCTTTTTACCCCCTCGTTGTAAGTGGATTCTTGGACCAGATTCTTCCTGGAGCGGCCCCAATCCTGCTGGCGGTGGGCCTTTCTGGACAAAAGGTGACTTTTGGTATCCTGCTGGGTTGAAAAAAATCGGGATCATGGGAAGGACTTGCTAAGTTCACGTTGTATTATTATCAACGAATAAATCCGAAACGTTTCGGATGAGGGGGAAAGGAAACTCCGTTTTCTTTTGGTTGGGATCCGAAACGTTTCGGATAACAGGGGATGATTGCATGGCGGCTACACTGAAGGACGTCGCCCGCTTAGCGGGGTTTTCGGTGACCA
>NZ_JBHGXH010000241.1:0-32127 GCF_041936445.1 Candidatus Darwinibacter acetoxidans
TAACGAAGTACAGTGTTGGTATTGTGTCGCAGTTCTACGAACGGCGGTAGATTCTTCAGGAGCGGTGTACGCGGCCCGTACGCACCGTTCTGTGAGAGGAAAGCCGCTAGGCTGATCACCTAGCGGCTACCTACTCGATTAAGTTCAACGCTAGAACCGGAGTCCCGTGATGCCAAAACGCACCGTGGCCTGGGCCGAGCTGTCCAGCTCCACGCCCAACGAGAGGTCCGTGGGGTATAACCCAAAGAAGTGCAGCTCGCTGCCCACGCCCACCCGCAGGCTGGGCCTTACATCCAGCTCGGTTACGGGCGTTTCCACCGTCACCCCGCCTAAGAAGTACGGCCGCACCAGGGCAAAGCCCACGGGGAAGTGCTCTTCACCCCAGGGGTAGACCTGCACCTGGGGGGACAGGGCCACAAGGAGTGTGTCCTGGATGGGCTGGTCTTCCTCCGGCCGCAGGCCGCTGACCCGCAGGGAGAGGCCCGCCACCGCCCGGGAGTAATCCAGGAGCTTGCTGCTGGTTGCCGAAACCTGCCAGGCTTTGTCCCCCTGGGAGACATAGGTGGCCTCCAGCATCAGCTTTTCCCACTCCGGCCCCGTGACCGCAACCCCCAAAGTGGGGCGCTCCCGGTTGGGGCTTTGGCGCACGAAAAGGTCAACGGATCCCCACTGGGCCCGGCCCCAGTCCACAAAGACCTCGTGACCCCCGTTGTCGGGGTCAAAACCGTAGCGGTAGCCCAGGCCAAACCAGGCCAGGGGTCCGTGGGTGAATTTGAACCCGATCTTGGGGAAGTTGTAGTCGCTGTCAAACTGGAATTCAGGCTTAAAGGTGAAGCGCTTGGGCAGGCTGGCCACCCGGCGCTCGGCGCGCTGGACGATCTCTTGGAACTCGGTGGTGCTGTAGCCATCCTGCCTGTAGGGGCGGAACTGGAACGTGGGATCCTTGGCCAGGATCACCGTCTTGATCTGCTCCACGTACTGCAGCCCCGCGGCGTAGCCCTGCTCGATGAAATACGCGGCCTTCTGGAATTCCCAGGAGGAATCCAGCCCCACGTCGGGCACGATGAGCACGTCGGCCATGGCGGTGTTGATCTCTGTGTAGCCTTCCAGCATGGCGGTTAGGGACATGCGCAGATTGTTCATGATCCTGCGGTAATCGGGGTTCTCATAGTCCTTTTCCAAAGAGACCGCGATAATCACATCGGCGCCCATGTCCGCGGCCACGTTGGCCGGCACCTGGTTCTTCAAGCCGCCGTCCACGTAGTAGGCATCGCCGATCTGTACAGGGGGGAACACGCCGGGGATGGACATGCTCGCCTGGATGCCGACGCTGACCAGGCCTTCATCCAGGGCCAGCTCCCTGCCTGTGCCCAGGTTCACCACCACTGACTTAAAGGGTATGGGCAGCTGGTCGTAGGTTTTCCCATCCAGGAGCACATCCAAAAACTGCTGAATGCCCGTGCTGTCCACCACGCCCCCCGTGGGCGGGAGGGGGATATCCAGCAGTTTAGAGGTGTCCAGATGGGTGGCTAACTGTTCCATGTTTTCCACCGAATAACCGGCGGCGTAAAGGCCGGCCACGATGCTCCCCATACTGGTGCCCACGATCATATCGATGGGGATCCCGTTTTCTTCCAGGGCCTTGATCAATCCAATGTGGCTGAAGCCCCGGGCCGAGCCTCCCCCCAGCACCAGGGCCACCGTGGGTCTGGTTTGCTTCGCCGCGGCACCCGCGCCGGCCAGGCAGAGGATCAGGACCGCCGCCAAGAGGCTTACGGCTGTTTTTCTATGCATCAATGCTCTCAACTCCTAAGTAAACACCTTCGCAGTATATAACTTCGGCTGGCGAAGGGTTTTTGTATGCGTCGCCTAGTGAAAAGGGTATGGCTTTGGGGGGCGTTTGTCAAGCGCTGCCGCCCCCCGGCGAGGATAAAAAAAGAGGGGTAGGGCCATGCTACACGCGAGTTAACCTAGAGAAAGGAGATAGCATGGCGAAAAAACCAGGACCCAAACCCGACGACCGCAGTGACAATGTGGAAAAACTCCGGCAGCAGGTGGTGCAGACCATTGAAAACCTGGAGGAAGCCCACAAGACGCTGCAGATGAACCTTCCGGAAGAGCAGAAGGAGGCCATCAGGGCCAAAAACCGCCGCCGGGAGGAGGCCATTGCCGCTAAGCGGCGGGAGATCCGCGATGAATATGCCTTCCAGGAGAGGCAGAAGGAATAGGAAAAGGAGCCGTCCAGGCCGGGCGGCTTTTTTGTTGGCAGGAAATGGCCTTACGGGAGGGGAATTTTCTCACCTGGGAGGGGGCAGCAAGCCCCTCCGATTTCAGGCTGGAGAAAGGTGAGGTCCATTGAGCAGAGAGGATTTGCGTTTGCAGGCGGCTGCCATTTTTTCCGATGGCATGGTGCTCCAGCGGGAGGTACCCCTGCGCCTGTGGGGCACGGCCCCTCCCCAAGAGGAACTGGAAGCGCGCTTTCGGGGAGCGGTCTATAGATTCCAAAGCGATGCCGCGGGAACCTGGCGGCTGGAGCTGCCGCCCCAAGAGGCCGGCGGCCCCTTTGAGCTGGTGATTACGGGGGCAGGATCTGAGCTGGTGATCCGGGATATTCTCATCGGCGATGTGTGGCTCCTGGGGGGCCAGTCCAACATGGAGCTGCCCGTGGCCAGGACCCTGGATCTTTATGCCCAGGAGGTCAAGGGGGCGGACAATCCCTGGATCCGCCAGTATCGTGTGCCCATCTCCTTCAACTTCGCCGGTCCCCAGACCGATCTGTCCGGCGGCAGCTGGGAGGCGGTGAACCCCCAGACGGTGCTGGAGTTCAGCGCCTTGGGCTACTTCTTTGCCCAGGCCCATAACCAGCGCTACCGGGTACCGGTGGGCCTGGTGCTCACCGCGGTGGGCGGCAGCCGCATCGAAGCCTGGCTCAGCGAAGAGGTGATCCGGGAGCTGGGGGGCTATGAAGATGTGCTGGCTCGCTGCCAGGACCCCGAGTACGTCCGGGAGTTGACCGATGGCCAGCTGGCGGCCACAGCAACCTGGTTTGAGGGGATCAATGCCCGGGATGTGGGGCTGCAGGAGAGTGAAACCCCCTGGTACAGCCCGGATCTGGATGATGGGGATTGGGACGGCCTGACGGTCCCCCAGCTCTGGAAGGGGACTGAGCTGGAAGGCCTCTGCGGTTCAGTGTGGCTGCGCAAACAGTTCCAGCTGGACCAGGGCGCCGCGGGCCGCGGTGCCCTCCTGCGCCTGGGGGCCATAGCGGATGCCGATTTCACCTACCTCAACGGGGTGCAGGTGGGCAAAACGGGCTACCGCTACCCACCGCGCAACTATGAAGTGCCCCCCGGCGTGCTCAAGGCGGGGATCAACACCCTGGCGGTGCGGGTGATTGTGGGCTACGGCGGAGGAGGGTTTATTGAAGGCAAGAGCTATGCCTTGGAAATCGGCTCGGAGCGTATAGATCTCACCGGGGAGTGGAAGTACAAGGTGGGCTGCCGCACAGAGCCTCTGCAGCGTTTCACCAGCGTCCACCACCAGCCCAGCGGGATGTACAACGCCATGATCGCCCCCCTTAAGGGCTGTGCTTTCCGGGGTGTCCTCTGGTATCAGGGCGAGTCCAATACGGGCGCACCGGAGGAGTACGGGAGGCTGTTTGCCGCGCTGGTTGAGAACTGGCGCCGGGATCTGAGCGATCCCCAGCTGCCCTTCCTCTTTGTGCAGCTGCCCAACTACGACACCACTCTCGAAGGGGATCCCCAGCCCGGCCAGTGGGCCCTTCTCCGGGAACAGCAGCTGAAATCCTTAGAGCTGCCCCGCACCGCCATGGCGGTAACCGTCGATGTGGGGGAAGCCAACGATCTCCATCCCCAGAACAAAAAGGATATTGCCCTACGGCTGCACCTGGCGGCCCGCCGGATGGTTTTCGGGGAGCCCATCACCGCCCAGGGTCCCTTCTTTGCACGCCTGGAGCGGGAGAACGGTGCCCTGCGGGTCTATTTCACAGACACCGGGGGAGGCCTGGAGGCCAGGGGTGGGGAGCTGCGGTGGTTTGAAGTCTGCGGCCCAGATGGAGTATTCCACGCCGCCCAGGCTGAGGTCCAAGGGGAGACCGTGCTGGTGTGGAGTGCAGATGTGCCCGAGCCAGTGGGGGTGCGCTATGCCTGGCACGATAACCCGGAAGGGGCCAACCTCTATAGCGCAGAGGGCCTGCCTGCCTCCCCATTCCGGGCCCATCTGTAAAGGGAACGACAGCAAAACAAGAGGGGCTGCACCACAGCGGTGCAGCCCCTTATACTTCTAGGTTGCTAGTTGTCTCCGTACATCGCGTCGTATTTCGCAGCCCGCTCATCGATGATGGCCTGGCCGCCGGAGCGGAGGTAGTCCTGGAAGCCCCGATCCCAGACAGCGTCAAACTCTTCCGGTTTGGCCACGATGGCCTGGACCAGGAGGTTGTTCCGCTTCTCAGACAGGGCGGTTTCCATACCCTGCTCCGCCTCGATGTCGCCAACCTGGACGTTGATGCCGTAACGGGCTTCGTTGCTGGTGATCTCGTAGGCCCGCTCAATGTACTTGGCTTCTACGCCCGGATAGTTCAGGGCGATGGACCTGGCGGTGAGCACGGGATCGCCCAGATCAAGGCCGTTGATGGTGATGGTGTAGTCGATGTTGGACGGGGAGTTGATGATCTTCTCGCCCACCACAGGCAGCATCTCGATGGCACCATCTTCGTGGACGATGTGATGCACGCCCTCTTCACCGATCTGGAGGAACCTGCGCACTTCCAGGCTGGAGATGAAGTCCAGATACAGCAGGGAAGCCAGGGGTTCCTTGTTGGTGGCGGGGAAGAACACTTTCCTGTCGATAGGTGCGCTGAGATACTTACGGTAGATGCCCGCATCGTTGGGGAAGCACTCCACCGCGATGAAGGCCGCCTCTTCGCCTACCATGTTCCTCAGCTGGACATGGATGCCTTCCTGGCCATCACGGTAGGGGTAGTCCCAGTTGTGCATGAAGGCGCCCACATAACCGGCCTTAATCAAGTTATCTTCGGTGCGGTCGCCGGCTCCATACAGCGGGAAGTCCTTCCAGATCAGGCCTTCGTTGTACCACTGGTTGAGCTTGCGTACGCCTTCTTTGTAGTTGGGCCAGAGCAGATGGCGATCGTCAAAGCCGTAGACCCACATATCCCTGTCGGACATGTCGTTGGGCACAAAGGACATGATCAGATGGTCGTTCCTCCAGCCCACGTCGAAGCTGGTGGAGTAGGGGATCATCTTGTCCGCATCTTCGCCCAGGAGCAGTTCCGCGTTGTCCCGGAAAGCCCGGAGCATGTTTTCAAACTCTTCCAGGGTCCTGGGTTCCTCCAGGCCCAGCTTCTTCAGCCAGTCTTCCCGAACAAAGGTGTTGATCTTCTTGTTCTGGAAGAGCAGGGCTTCGATGGCCCAGACGGTACCGGTGTTGGGATCCCTGTTCCAGTAGATATTGGTTTCGCCCAACAGCCCAAACAGGTTCGGCAGGTATTCTCTATACTCTTCTAGGTAGGGGGCCAGATCCAGCACGCCGCCCATATTGGCATAGGCTAGGATGGTGGGATAGCTGTAGGTGACGCAGATATCAGGCGCATCTCCCGCAGCCAGAAGGTTGTTGATCACTTCAACCTCTGTCCAGCGGGGTACTGGCTTGAACTCCACTTCCACGTTGTACTTCTCCAGCATGCCCTTCTTGATAAAATCGGTCCAGAAGTTGTCCTCCGGTGGCGAACCTCCGGGGTTGCTCCGGTCATAGATCTCCACAGTGATCTTGCGGGTGGTGGTAAAACGCCCATCCACAAACCCCGGATCAGCCGCGAAGGCCAAGACCGAGCTGCCCAACACGAGAAGCGCCAGGAGCAGCACACCAAACAGTCGTTTCCGCATGGCAACTCATCCTTCCTTTCTTTTTTTATAAAGCACTGACGTGCATTATAACCCTTTAACCGTGTGCCCTAATCCTTGAGCGCTCCCAAGGTGGCTCCGCTGATGAAGTACCTTTGGAGCCAAGGATAGACGATGAGAATGGGCACGGTGGCAAACATGACCGTTGCCGCTTGGATGGTATCTGAAATGCCCGGAGCGCTGGCGAAGCCCTCCTGGGTCTGGATCTCGATGCTGGTCACCGCGTTGAGGATGTTGTAAAGCAGCAGCTGGATAGGATGGTATTTGCGCTCATTCATGTAGTACAAGGCATCGGAAAAACCGTTCCAGCGGCCCACGGCATAAAACAGGGAAAGGGTGGCCAGAACTGGTTTGGACAGGGGCAGGTAGATGGAAAACAGGATACGTATCGGGCCCGCCCCGTCAATTTCCGCCGACTCCCGCAGACTGTCGGGGATGGAGTAGAAGAACGTCCGCATGATGATCATGTAAAAGACCGACAGGCTGTTGGGGATGATCAAGACCAGGGGATGGTTCAAAAGGCCCAGGTCTTTGTAGAGCAGGTAGTGGGGAATGGTCCCCGCGCTGAAGTACATGGTAAAGAGAATCATGGTGTTGAAAAACCGCCGCCCTTTGAGATCCCGGTAGATGAGGGGATAGGCGCATAAAACGGTCATGGTCATGGACACACCCACGCAGATCACGGTCAAAATGGCGGTCCAAGCCAGGGACCAGGTGTATTTACTGTCCGTGAGCACCAGCCGGTACGCCTCCACGTTCCAGCCCTTGGGCCAGAGCAGCACCTGATTGCGGAGTATATATTCCGTGGAACTGAGGGACCGGGCCAGAATATTGAGCATGGGCAGCAAACAGATGATGATCAAGAGCAGGCAGACAAAGGCAATGGCGAGATCTGCTGCTTTAGAGCGTTTGGATTTGACCACGGCTCATCCTCGCTTTCTATCCTTTGTTTACACTACCAAATACCGCGCTCGCCGAACCTTTTGGCCAGGGCATTGGCTGCCACCAGGAAAATCACGCACACCACCGACTGGAACAGGCCCACGGCGGTTGTGAGGGAGAACTGCAGCCCCCGGATGCCGTAGCGGTAGACGAAGATGGAGAGGACGTTGGATACGCTGTTCACCAAGGGGTTGCTCAAGGCGTAGGGCCGGTCCAGTTCGCTGCTGAGGATATGCCCCAGGCTGAGAATGAGCATGGTGAAGATGGTGGGACGCAGGCCCGGCAGGGTGATGTACCAGATGTTCTGCCAGCGGTTCGCTCCGTCAATGGCCGCGGCTTCGTAAAGCTCCGGGTTAATGTTGGTCAGGGCGGCTAGGTAGATAATGGCGTTCCAGCCCATGTTGCGCCAGATCCCCAGGAAGACATAGGTAAACACCCAATGGGTGGGATCGTTGAGGAAGGGAATAGATTCAAAGCCCAAACGGTTCAAGAGGATGTTGATCATACCCGAGGTGGGCGCAAAAAGCTGCTTGGCCAGTCCGGCAATGATGATCCAGGAGAGAAAATGGGGCAGGTAGACCACGGACTGGGTAAATCGCTTAAAGCGGGGAAAAGTCAGCTCATTGAGGAGCAGCGCCAAAATGATCGGTGCTGGAAAGCCGATCACCAAGTCCAGGAAGTTCAAAAGCAGGGTGTTGCGCAGCGCATAGAGGAAATCGAGGTTGCGGAAAGCTTTCAGGAAATACTCAAACCCGTGATTGTTTGCCAGAGGCATCTCCCACGGGCTTTGAACGATGCTGTAGCGCTTAAAGGCGATCTGGATATAGGTCATGGGGATGTACCTAAAGACAATAAAATAAGCGATGGGAATGGAAAGCATCAGATAAAGGGACCAGTATTTGCGCAGGTAGTTGATGATGCGCCGGGGATTGATGTTGGCTACACGTTTCATCTCTTGCCCTCCGCCCCTTTTTATACTACCATGGTAGTATACTCGAATAATATCTTACATTTTGATAAAAGTCAACCCCATTTTTTACGGTGGTTTGGTGCATTTAACCCCGGGAAAACAAGAAACAGCGGGGTTTGCAGCGATCGGGAAGGGAGGCCGCAGGGTGGGAGAGACTGTACTGCTCAACGATGGCTGGCAGTTTGCCCGAGGTCCGCTGGATCAGCTTGATCCCGCCGGTTTGGAATTTGCCGATGTAGACCTGCCCCACGACTGGCTGATCTACGATGCCAAAAGCCTCTATGCAGATGGCATCGGCTGGTACAGGCGGTATTTAGATTATAACGGCCAGGGGCGCATCTTCCTCTATTTTGAAGGCGTTTATCTGGACTGCTCCCTCTTTGTCAACGGGACCTGGATCGGGGACTGGAAAAACGGCTACACTTCCTTTGAATATGAGATCACCCAGGCGCTGAGGCCTGGGTCCAATGAGATCTTGGTCCGGGTTGTGCACCAGGCCCCCAACAGCCGCTGGTATTCCGGGGCGGGGATTTACCGCAGCGTCTGGCTGAAGCTGCGGGACGCTGACTTCTTGGTTACAGACGGCATCTACGTTTCCAGCCGCCGCCTTAAGGGCACAGACACCTGGGCGGCAGCCGTGGACTGCGAAGTGGAGGCGGGGAGCGGCGCGCCGCTGGCGGTGGTCCACACCCTTTTCCAGGGTAAAACGCCCGCGGCCAGCTCCCGGGAGCTGCTGCCCCCAGGTGTGGGCAGGCTGCTGAGCAGCCAGGAACTGGTCCTCAGGGGGGTGGAGCTGTGGGACCCCGACAAGCCCCGCCTCTACCGGCTCCGCACCGAGCTCGTGGATGGGAAAACCGGTCAGGTTCTGGACCGCACCTGGCAGAATGTGGGCTTTAAGGAAGCGGTCTTAAGCCCCCAAGAGGGGTTGATCCTTAACGGCCGCAAGTTGGAGCTCAAGGGGGTGTGCGAGCACCACGATCTGGGCGCCTTGGGCGCAGCTTTCAACAAAGACGCCCTGCGCTACCGCTTGCAGCTTTTGAAAAAGATGGGCGTAAATGCCCTGCGCACCGCGCACAGCGTTCCGGCAAAGGCTTTGATGGAACTCGGGGATGAGCTGGGCTTTTTAGTGATCAGCGAGGCCTTCGATATGTGGGAGCTGCCCAAGACCAAGTTCGACTACGCCCGCTTTTTCCCCCAGTGGGTGGAGCGGGATGTGGCCAGCTGGGTACGGCGGGACCGCAACCACCCCAGCCTGCTCATGTGGAGCATTGGCAACGAGGTGCTGGACACCCATGTGGGTGAGCGGGGCCTGGAGCTGACCCGCCTCCTCATTGAGCAGGTGCGCCGCCACGATCCCCGGGGGAACGGCTTTGTAACCTTTGCCTCCAACTACCTGCAGTGGGAGAACACCCAGCGCTGCGCCGAGCTGCTGGATGCTGTGGGGTACAACTACGGCACCGGCCTGTACCGCGCCCATAGGGAAAAATACCCCCACTGGGTGATCTATGGCAGCGAGACCAGCGCCGTGGTGCAGAGCAGGGGCATCTACCACTTTCCCCTGGAGGTGCCCACCTTAGGCGAAGACGATGGCCAGTGCTCCGCCCTGGGCAACAGCCCCGTGAGCTGGGGTGCACCCAGTACCCAGGACTGCCTGGACGCCCAGCGGGAAGCTCCCTTTTCCCTGGGTCAGTTTATCTGGAGCGGCTTTGACTACCTGGGGGAACCCACGCCCTACCACAGCAAAAACTCCTTCTTCGGCCAGCTGGACACCGCGGCCTTTCCCAAGGACAGCTACTACATCTACCAGGCCGCCTGGACCGACTACAAGACCAACCCCATGGTGCATCTCTTCCCCCATTGGGATTTCAGCCCCGGCCAGCTCATCGACGTGCGGGTCTGCTCCAACGCTCCCCAGGTGGTCCTGGAGCTGAACGGCAGGGAAATCGGCCGCAGAAACATGCGGGAGCCCCAGCACTTATACGTTACCAGCTGGAAGGTTCCCTATGTGCCGGGGGAGCTGAAGGCTGTGGCCCTGGATGAAAAGGGCAGGGTATTGGCCTGCGCGGTGCGGCGCTCCTTTGGCGATCCGGCCAGGATCAAGATCAAGGCTGATCGGAGGGAAATCGAGGCCAACGGCACTGATTTGATCTTCGTGGAGATCTCCATGGAAGATGCCCAGGGCAATCCGGTGGAAAACGCCACCAACCGGGTGGAAGTGCAGGTGAGCGGCGCCGGGCGCCTGGTGGGGCTGGATAACGGAGACAGCACCGATTACGACTCGTTTAAGGGTATAAGCAGGCGGCTCTTTAGCGGGAAACTGCGGGCTATCATCGCCGCGCGCCTTGAGCCTGGGGAGATCAGGCTGGAGGTGTCTTCCCCGGGTCTACCCCGGGCCGCGGCGGTTTTTTACAGCCGCCCGGCGGCGGGCGGCCCGCCAAGGGGCGTTCCCGCCCGGGAAGAAAACCGTCCCCAGCCTATACACACGGGGCGGCTCTCGGAAATTCCCCTGCGCAAGATCGAGCTCACGGCCCAGGGAGAGCGGATCCTCACCCCCGAGTGCCGGGAAGTGACGGTGCGGGCCGGGCTTTACCCCGCGGGAGCCTCTTACCCCGATCTCAGCTGGCGGGTGGTGAACCCCGGGGGTACAGACTCGCACCTGGCGGAAATTGTGGAGGTGGGCGAGGGCGAGGTGCGCCTCAGGGCCCTGGGGGATGGGAAGTTTCGCCTGCGCTGCCTGAGCAAAAACGGCACCGACCAGGTGCGCCTCTTTGCCGAGCTGGAATTTACCGCCGAGGGCCTGGGCGTGCGCTTTAAAGATCCCTACAGATTCGTGGCGGGGAGTCTCTATGATGCGGTGGTGGGGGTGGTGGGACCGGGTAACGAGCGGGGGGTGGCCACCGCCCGCGGGGTGGAAACCCAGGTGGGCTTCGCCGGTTTGGACTTCGGGCCCGAGGGCTCCGATATGATCACCATCCCCATCTTTGCCCTCACCAGCTCCCCCCACCGGTTGCAGCTCTGGGAAGGCAGGCCCCGGGAAGAGGGCAGCGTGCTCCTTCTAGATACCTTTTATGCCAAACCCACCAGGTGGAATGTGTATCAGCCCGAGACCTATCAACTGGCCAAGCGCTTAAGGGGTGTGACGTCCCTTTGGTTTGTCACCTGGGACAAGCTGCACATCAAGGGCTTCTCCTTTGCCCGGCAGCGGCGGGCCTTCGCCCGGATTGCCGCCGGGGAGTGCGACCAGGTCTATGGCGATGAGTTCACCATTAGGGGGGATAGGATCGAAGGTATCGGCAACAACACCACCTTGGACTTTGGGCCGCTGGATTTTGGGGAGGAGGGAGCCGGAGGACTGATCCTCTGTGGGCGCACGCCCCTAGAGCAGGCTGCGGTGGTGCTCAGCCTGTCCTTCCCCCACGGGGAAGAGCGCCAGCAGGTGGTCTTCAGGCGCGGGGAGGACTACACGGAACAGGTTTTCCCGCTCCAGACCATCAGGGGCAGGGCCCACCTCCGGCTGGTCTTTCTGCCGGGAGCCCGCTTCGATCTGGCTTACCTGCGCTTCTTGCCCGCTGGAACGGATTTGGTAAATATGGAATAAACACCGTTGACTTTTAGGAAAGTGTTAGATATTATTAAAGTATACTACCATGGTAGTATTGACCGGGAGGCGATTACGATACAGGACTTAACAGCTAGGCGGGTCCCTGGAAGCCGAGCATCTGCCCGGGAGTTCGTTTACAGTACGCTGCGCCAAAGTATTCTGCACCTGGATCTCAAGCCGGGTACGAAAATGTCCGAGCAGGAGATTTCTGAACAGTTTAAGGTGAGCCGCACACCGGTGCGGGAAGTTTTCGTTCACCTCAACCAGGATGGCCTGGTGGAGATCTATCCGCAGCGGGGTACCTATGTTTCCTTGATTAACCTCAGGGCCCTAGAGGAGGGGCGCTGGGTGCGTGAGATTGTGGAAAAGGCAGTGATTGAGGAAGCGGCCGGACGGCTGACGGAGGAAGATCTGCACAAGCTGGAGTCAAATCTGGCGGCCCAAGAGGTGTGCTACCGGAACAAGAATTACCTGGAGATGCTGGGTTTGGACGACGAGTTCCATGGAACTATTTTCCGGGCCTGTGGTAAAGAGCGCACCTACGAAATGGTGAAGCAGTTGAACATAGACCTCTACCGCCTCAGGGTGCTGCGCCTCTCCCACGATTTCCGCTGGGATCAGATCTTGAACCAGCATCGGCAGATCCTCCAGGCTCTGCGGGAGGGCAAGGGAGAAGAGGCCAAGAGGATCATGGGCGAGCATCTGCGCATGGTCATTGTGGAAAAGGATCAACTGCTGGCTGATTACCCGGAATATTTTGTGGACCTGTAAAGAGGCGTGGTGAGTGAAAGGATGGTCTAGGTGAAAATTGTAGATATCCGGCCGACCACAATTACTGTACCCCTGGAGGCTCCCCTCAGGCACAGCAATGGGGAGCATTGGGGGCGCTTTGTGCGCACGATCATCGAAGTGGAAACGGATGAAGGCATTATCGGCCTCGGTGAAATGGGAGGCGGCGGTGAAAGCGCGGAGCTCCAGTTTCTGGGCCTCAAGCCCTACCTGGTGGGGCATGATCCCTTTGCCCTGGAAGAGCTCCGCTTCAAGATCTGCAATCCAACAGCCAGCCTCTACAACAACCGCACCCAGCTCATGGCGGCCATTGAGTTTGCCTGCCTGGACATTATCGGGCAGAAGCTGGGCCTGCCCATCTACAAACTCTTAGGAGGTAAGCTGAGGGATGAGATTCCCCTGGCCAGCTACCTCTTTTTCCGCTACCCCAGCGACGACGGGCTCCACGGGGAAGTGCGCACCGTGGAACAGCTGGTGGAGCACACCAGGCAGCTGAAGGAAACCTATGGCTTTCGCACCCACAAGCTGAAGGCCGGCGTGTTCAGCCCCTGCTATGAGCTGGAAGCTTACCGAGCCCTGGCCGAAGAGTTTCCGGAGGATTCCTTCCGGATCGATCCCAACGCCTGCTGGAGCGTGGAAGACAGCATCTGGTTTGGCCGGCAGATCGAACACATCCGCAATGACTATCTGGAAGACCCCACCTGGGGCCTGAACGGCATGCGGCGGGTGCGGGAAAAGGTGCGCATTCCCCTGGCCACCAACACCGTGGTGGTGGATTTTGAACAGCTGGCCCAGAACATCCTCCATCCCGCGGCGGATGTGATCCTCCTGGACACCACGTTCTGGGGGGGGATCCGGGCCTGCGTGAAAGCCGCGCATGTCTGTGAAACCTTCCAGCTGGGTGTGGGTGTGCACTCCTCCGGGGAGCTGGGCATTCAACTGGCCACCATGCTGCATCTAGGGGCTGTACTGCCCAACCTGTCCTTTGACATCGACGCCCACTACCATCACCTGCGGGATGACATTATCGAGGGGGGTAAATTTGTGATCCAAGCTGGCCGGGTTAAGGTTCCGGAGGGGCCTGGCCTGGGCGTTACACTCGATCGCGACAAACTGCAGCAGTATGCTGAGCTCTATAAAGAACTTGGAAGTTACCCATACGACCGGGATTCCCGGCGACCGGGCTGGTATCCACTGCTGCCCAATGATCGCTGGGCGGATCATACAAGAACCGAGTGAAGGGGGGATCGCCGCCAAGGGTACTTAGCGTGGGACAACGGGGAGTATACAGATGATAAATAAAGGAGGACGTGAGTCAATGAGAAGGATTGGATTGTTTGCCGTCGTGCTGCTTGTGGCAGTGATGCTGTCCAGTGCAGTTTTGGCTTACGAGTCGGATCGCATGGACTTCGGGCCCATTGACTTCCAAGGCGCCACCGTAACGGTTGTCGCGCACTTCGACAACCTCTCCGCTTTCTATGAGGGTGGAGCCCGGGCTGGCCGTTTGGAAGAGGCCAAGAAACTGTTTAACATCGGCGAGATCCAGCTGATCACCGCCGGTTGGGACGAAGTGGGCGAACTGGCCCTGAACCGCTACCTCTCGGGAGACTCGCAGTATGATCTGTGGCGCCTGCCGCACCGGGATTTCTTCACCCTGGCGACCCGCGGCGCATTCTATCCAGTGGATGAGATTCTACCTCCAGAGTACTTCGAGAAGCTTTCACCCATCACCCGGGAGAAAAACGAGCGCCTGGCCTACGACGGGCATGTATTCCACTTCTCGGTGGGCACACCCGACGACTACGGGCATGCTCCCTTCGCGGTTGTGAACCTGGACATGTTCGAGCGGGAAGGCCTGCCTGATCCCTACGAGCTCTATGAAAATATGGAATGGAACTGGAAGATGGTGGAGGAGATCGGCCGTCAGGTCACCAGGGACACCGATGGCGATGGTGTCGTGGATCAGTGGGGTCTGGCTTTCATCGATCCCATGTTCATGATCTTCTCCAACGGCGGAGCCGTCACCAGGCTGGGCGATGACGGCAGGGTCTACTACGCCCTGGATGAACCCCAGGCCATCAACGCCCTGCGCAAACTGGGCGAGTGGGAGAACGTATTGGGCATCTCCTACGGCGACTGGCAGATGCGGGAGTTTATAACCGGCCGCGCAGCCATCGGCATCATGCCCATGTGGCAGATTGACCCCAGCGAGTACGAGTTTAGGCACGGGGTCCTGCCCCTGCCCATGGGGGACGATGTGGATGACTATGTCTTCTCGCCCGGTGTTGCCGACGCCATCTTCATCCCCAGGAATGCCGCTTACCCGCTGGGCATGATTGCCCTGGATAACTTCCTCTTCCCGCTGGAGGATTACTACGAGACCATGGAAGACTATATCCGCGCTCGCGCCTTTGACCGCACGACCTATGAAGTCCTCCATCGCGGCGTGTCAGAGGTGGACGGCGATGCCGCTTACTACCACAACTTCCTCGGCGCTTGGTGGGAGGGTGAAACCCCCTACGGCGGTGTGATCATGGGAATCAAGGGCGGCGGTGTAGCTGCCACCATCGTCAACGAGTTCAAGCCTCAAGGTCAAGCAATGATCGACGAGTACCTCAAGCAGTAAACGCCGAAAGGTTTTGGTCTGTGAGCCCGCGGGCTCACAGACCTTCTAAACCACAGGGGAGGTGGCGACGATGTGGCGCAGGATTGTGACAGCGGCGTTGATTCTTTTGGCAGCTGCCTGCGTAATGTACGCCCAGGGCAGGTCGATTACCAACTTCACCGTCCCGTACACCAGCTACCTGTATGATTTCTGGGAGAAGGCGGTACCCAGTCCCCAAGCTTACCTGCCCTCCCGGATTGTCCTGGGTGAAGATCTGCAGGTGGGACCCCTCAACAATCCCAACGATCTTTTTGTTTCCCCCAAGGGTGAAATCTACATAGTGGATACGGGCAACAACCGCATTGTGGTGGCCGACCGGGATTTTCAGCTGCTCCGCGTGATCTCCACTTTTGGAGATGGGGACAGCTTTAAATCTCCCATGGGCATTTTTGTCACTGCCGAGGACCACATCTACGTCGCGGACACCGGCGGCGGCCGCATCGTGCACCTGAATCCCGATGGAAGCCTCAACCGGATCGTGCCCGCTCCCCAAACCGACATCGAAGGCGTTCTGCCGGCCAACTTCAACTACCGGCCCCTCAAGGTGGGCGTGGATCAGTACGGCAGGATCTTCGTGATTGCTCAGGACTTATACGAAGGGTTTATCAGCTTCAGCGCGGACGGCCAGTTCAGGGGTTTCCTAGGCGCGCCCAGGGTCACGCCTAGCCTTGCCGATTATCTGTGGAGCCGCTTCGCCACGAAGGAACAGCGCCAGAGGATCAGGGCCTTCCTGCCCACCGAGTACACCAATTTTGATCTGGACTCCGAGGGGTTCATCTACGCCACCAGCCACGCGGAGGACAAGGAAGAGGACGAAGGCGGAATTGCCATCAAAATCCGCAGGATCAACGCCAAGGGTGAGGATCTCCTCAGGCGCCAGGGTTTTTCCATCCCCATGGGGGATGTGGAGTTCCCCAACCGCTGGTCCACGGCGACCCGCCGCACCTCCTCGATGCTGGTGGACATTACTGTCCAGCCCTACGGGGTGTACAGCGTGCTGGACGGCAACCGGGGGAGGGTCTTCACCTACGATAACAACGGCAACCTCCTCTACGAGTTCGGCTATTGGGGTACGGACCAGGGACAGCTGGCCAGTCCCGTGGCCATCGACTGTTTGGATAAGACCATGCTGGTTTTGGACAGCCAGCGGCGGGGTATTGTGGTCTTTGAGCCCACCGATTACGCCCTGTTGATCTGGGCCGCCCTGGATGCCTACGAGCGGGGCGACTACTATCTCGCGGAGAGAATCTGGGGCCAGCTTTTGGTGCTCAACTCCAATTTCGATGTGGCCTACACCGGCATCGGCCGGGCGTTGCTCAGGCGGGGCGAGTACGCCGAGGCCATGAAGAACTTCAAGCTGGGCAACAACCGCGCCGAGTATTCCGAGGCCTTTGAGCTCTATCGAAAAGACCTGGTCTACGCCCATTTCCCCAAGGCCTTTGCCCTTTTTGTCGTGGTGCTGGCCGCCTTTTTCACAGCCCGCAGGCTGAGGAAGGCCAGGCGCACCGCGCCTGCGGTGCAGGAGGTGGCCGCGACCAATCCCCGGCGGCGGGGCTGGGTCCTGAGGACCCTGGACAGTTTGCGTTTCGGCCTTTACGTTGTGGTCCACCCCTTCGACGGTTTTGAACGGCTGAAAAAGGAGCGCCGGGGTACGCCCTTTGCTGCCACCATTATCCTGGCTTTGGTTGTGCTCACCTTTGTTTTTGCCAGGCAGTACACGGGCTTTATCTTCAACCGGGTGGACCTGAGCAAGATCAACCTCCTGGTGGAAATTGGCAGTGTGGTTCTGCCCTTCTTGCTCTGGACCTTTGTGAACTGGGGTCTGACCACCCTGATGGAAGGGAAGGGTACGTTGAAGGATGTGTATGTGGCCAGCGCCTTTGCCCTCATCCCTGTGATCCTTACGGTGGTGCCCTTAACTATTGTCAGCAACTTCCTCATTCAAGAAGAAGGGGCCTTTTACTACATGCTCATGGGCTTCGGGTTGGGCTGGGCCGTGCTCCTGCTCATCCTCGGGGCCACCATGGTCACCCACGAGTATGATTTCCGCAAGACCATTTTCACCTGCATCTCCACGCTGCTGGGCATGGCCTTTGCCCTGTTTTTGGGACTGCTCTTTATTGCCCTCACCGAGCAGGTCATCCTCTTCGTCCGGCAGCTGCTCACTGAAGCGATTCACCGCACTTAGCTGGAAGCAGAGGGGGGCTGAAAGCGTATGCGCTCTAGACTATTCACCCAGTTTGTGATGCTCATAGTGCTGCTGGCTGCCTTGTCCGGCGTCGCTTGTGCCGCTGAGCTGACCGGTTTTGCCCAGGCTGCGGAAAATGAGTTCTTGGAGCTCTACTACAAGGCCGAGACCGCGGAGATCGCCGTGCTGCACAAGCCCAGCGGGGCGGTGTGGTTTTCCAATCCTCCCGGCAGAGACAAGGAGGAAACGGTGGCCAGGGGTGCGGCCAAGGCCCGCCTGAGCTCCCAGCTGGTTCTCACCTACTACGCCTTTAACCAGCAGCAGCAGATGGACAGCTTCAACGATGCTGTGGCCCACGGGCAGTATGAGATCACGCCCCTGCCCAACGGGCTGCGGGTGAAGTTTCTCTTTGGGAAGACCTGGCAGGACAGGGATTACCTGCCCACCATCATTTCCGAAGAACGGTTCAACGAGCTGATTTTGGCCAACATCCCCCGGGAAAAGGACCGCGAGTTTCTCCGGGACATGTACGGCCTGTTCAGCCTGGAAGAGGGCTATGACAGCGGTGAGGACTTGAGCATCATGGGCGTGGATTTTGACCACCTGCTGCAGGGCTGGGGAATCAAGGTGGAAGAACCCCGCTTTAGGACCGCTGACAAGCGGCGTCTCTTCCAGGAGTACCTGGTTTTGATCAGGGACAATATGAAGTACGACTCCCTGGGCGAGGTAAAGCCCGAGGAGATCTTGGCCCTGCGGGACACCCCAACACTTCTGCTGAAGTGGAATGTGATGCAGTGGGATATTGAAGATGCTGTGCAGCTGGTTAAGGCCGCGGGCTACACGCCGGAAGATGTGGTCTACGACCATGAGTACTACAATGTGGCTCCGCCCTATCCAGACCTGCGCCAGTTCGAGGTTGTGGTGGAGTACCTCTTAGATGGGGAGGATCTTGTGGTCCGCATCCCCACCGAGGAGATCACCTTCCCCGAGAAGGTGTGGGATCCGAAGAACGAAGAGGAAGTCTCTTACCCCTTGAACTCCCTCAGCGTGCTGCCTTATTTTGGCGCGGGCAGCGTGGACGATGAGGGCTACATGTTCATCCCCGACGGTTCCGGCGCCCTGATCTATTTCAACCGGTCAGCTCCCCTGGCGGAGCCCTACAGCCGCCGGGTGTACGGTCAGGATCATGCCGCCGTTCCCCTCCGGGAGTATTCCTCCATGCTCAAGGAGCAGATTTACCTCCCGGTCTTCGGCGTGGTCAAGGGCGGGCAGGCCTTTTTAGCCATCATTGAAGAGGGGGATGCCTCGTCCCGGATCGAGGCCATGCTCCCCGGCATGCGTGATTCTTACAACAAGGTCTGGGCATCCTTTGAAGTCCGGGCTGCGGCCAGGGTGAACATGCAGGCCGAGGGAGAGCTCATCCATCTGCGGCAGCTGTCCCTCCTCATGTACCAGGCCAGGCTCAACCAGAATGATATCGCGCTCCGCTATGTGTTCCTCCCCGAAGAAGAGAGCACTTACGCGGGGATGGCCCGGGCTTACCGGCAGTACCTTGTGGAAAAGTACGGCTTGACCGAGCTTTCCCCCGGAACCGATCTGCCGCTGATTGTAGATCTGATCGGCTCCTTTGACCTGACAAGACCCGTCCTGGGCATTCCCAGCAACGTGGTGGAAGCCCTGACCACTTACGAGCAGGCCCGTTCCCTGGTGGATGACCTTTTGGCCGAGGGAGTGGGCAGCCTGAAGGTCCGCTATTTGGGCTGGCTGCGCGGGGGGATCCGCCATGTCTACCCCCGGGGAGCTCCCCTGGAGCGGGCGGTGGGCAGCCGCGGCAGCCTGGAGCAGCTGAACCGGTACCTGGAGGACCTGGGGGTGGGTTTGTATCCCAGCGTGGACTTCCTGCAGGTGCACCGCAACGGCCTGGCCGATCTGTACCTGGAGTTTCTCCACGCCCCCAGGGGGTTGGACCGCAGCGCAGCCTATGTGAACACGTTCCATATCGCCACTTACCAGCCCATTGACGGCCGTCAAACCGCGCTCTTGTCTCCAGCGCGCCTGGCGGAGGTGATCGACTCTTTCCTCCGGGGTTACAACCGCTACGGCATCTCCGGCTTGGCCCTGGGGGATTTGGGCCTGCTGCTCTATGCCGATTACCGCCTCAATCCCAACCGGCTGGTGGACCGGGTGATGGCGGCGGAGATCATCGCCCAGGAGGTGGAGCGCCTGGCCCAGGAGAAACGGCTGATGATCGCCGGCGGCAACGCTTACGTCCTGCCCTATGCGGAGGTCTTGGTGGAGGCGCCCCTCTTTGCCCGCGGCACAGCAATTGTGCATCAGACCGTACCCTTCTATCCCTTGGTGGTGAGCGGGTTGGTTGAATACGCGGGGCAGCCTTTCAACCTCTCTGATCACCGGGGCGAGTTTTACCTGCTGAAACTGTTGGAGACGGGGGCCGTGCCCTACTTCGCCCTGTCCTGGGATCCTTCGTTTGAAACGAAGAATACAGATTTTGACTACCTGTTTTCCACGTACTATCCCGAGATCAAACGGGATGTGCTGGCCGTCTATAATCAGGTTCGGGCTGTTTTGGGCGGAAGCTGGCCTGCAGTCATGGTGGACCACAAGGTGCTGGCGCCCAACGTCTGTGAGACCACCTACGCGAGCGGGCTCCGTGTGGTGGTGAACTACACCTCGCAGCCCTACCAACTGTCGGAGGATCTGGTGGTCCCCGCGGTGGGCTACGTGGTCCTGCAAGGGGGGAATTGAGATGAAGAGGAAAAGGCGGTCCATGAGCTTTGCAAGCAGGCAGAAGCTGGCGGGGTTTTTGTTCACCGTCCCCTTTCTGGTGGGCTTCATCCTCCTGTTTGCCGTCCCCTTCTACCAAGCAGTGATGCTCAGTTTCAGCGAGCTGGTGCTGACGCCGCAGACCTTCGAGCTGCGCTGGAAGGGCTGGGAGAACTACGGCTATGCCCTGCAGGTGCACCCGGAGTTTTCCCGGACATTCACGGAGGTCATGGTCAAGCTGGCCACGGAGCTGCCCATGATCATCATGTTCAGCTTCTTTGCAGCCACCATCCTCAACAGCGACTTCAAGGGGCGCACCATTGTCCGCACCCTGTTCTTCCTCCCGGTGATCTTAAGCGCCGGCGTGGTGCTGAAGATGGAGGTAAACGACTATGCCCAGATCATGGTCCAGCACCTGCAGGAAGGGGCCCCGTTTTTTGGTGGTGCAGCGGTGAGGAGCTTCTTCGACGCGGCGCGCTTTCCCGCGGGCATGGTGGATTACGTAATCGATGCCATCAAGGCGCTGCCCACGGTGATCCGGGCCTCCGGTGTGCAGATCCTCATTTTCCTCGCGGGCCTGCAGTCTATCCCCAGGGAAGTATACGAAGCGGCTAGCGTGGAGGGGGCCACTGGCTGGGAGCGCTTTTGGCTGATCACCTTCCCCATGATGACCCCCTTGATCTTGGTGAACGTCATCTACACCATCATCGACTCGTTTACAGCCATGAACAACGACCTGGTGGTGCTCATCCGGGAAACCATGCTGCGGGGCGCTGGCTATGGGGTGAGCATGGCCATGGCCATGATCTACTTCGTGGCCATCGGCCTGATCCTGCTCGCGGTATTTGGGCTGCTCTCGCGGCGGATCTTCTACCACGTTTAGCCTGGAGGTGTGAACATGAGCTTAGCAGCCAAGGAAAGATGGAGAAAGCGTATTGTGGCCCTTTTGCGCACGGTGCTGCTCATCGGTATCGCCTATGTGATCCTGCTTCCCCTGATCTACCGGTTCTCCACCGCGCTCATGAGCATTGAGGATCTCTACGATCAGTCCGTGCGCTGGCTTCCCAGAAAGCCCACCCTGCGCAACTTCAGGCTTATGTGGGAGCATATGGAATACCCCGCTGCCTTTGCCCGCTCGCTGTTTTTGGCGGCCTTAACCAGCGGGCTGCAGCTGGTTACCTGTTCCATGGTGGGCTACGGCCTGGCCCGCTTTAACTTCCCCGGAAACAAGCTCGTTTTCGGCCTGGCCATCTTTACCCTGATGATCCCGCCGCAGCTGATCATGACGCCCACCTATCTGAACTTCCGCTTCTTTGACCTGCTGGGCCTGCTCAGGGGCCGTTCCCTCAACCTGATCGGCACCTACTGGCCGTTTATCCTCATGGGCCTTACCGGCACGGGCTTCCGCTGCGGCCTGTACATTTTCATCATGCGGCAGTTCTTCAGGGGTATGCCCAAGGAGCTGGAGGAAGCTGCTTATATCGACGGGGCGGGCCCCCTGGCCACCTTCTGGCGGGTGATGATCCCCGGGGCCGTGCCGGGGCTGGTCACCACCTTCCTCTTCTCCTTTGTCTGGCAGTGGAACGACTACCTGTATGTGACCACCTTCATGGCCGGCCGCAATTTCTTGCCCCAGGCCCTGGAGGGCGCCGCCACGAAAGTGCACAAGGCCATTGACGAAGCCAGCGCACTGGCGGCCAGCAGCGGCTTTTTGGATGATCATTTCTACTCGCTGATCAACAACGCAGGGATGCTCTTGGTCATTCTACCCCTATTGATCCTCTACATCTTCCTGCAGCGCTACTTCGTGGAAAGCGTGGAGCGCACAGGTATTGTGGGGTAACAAACTGGAGGTGGTGTTGGTGCTTGCCAGGAAAGCTGCTCATCTGAGTTTGGTGGTGCTGCTGCTTTTATCATTCTACATCCCCGCGCGGGGAGAAGCTGGAGGTGTTCCCATGCTGAAAGATATTTACGCCGGAGATTTTCTCATCGGGTTCGCCGCCCGGTCCGATTACTGGCTGGATGAACCCCTGCTGGACCATTTCAACGCAGTGACCGCGGAAAACATGATGAAATGGGAGGCGCTGCAGCCCAGGCCCGGTGAGTTCCGCTTCACCCAGGCCGACAACCTGGTGCGTTACGCCCAGGAGCACGGGATGGCAGTGATCGGCCATACCCTGATCTGGCACAACCAGACTCCGGATTGGGTGTTCAAGGATGAAAACGGGCGGGAAGTGAGCCGCGAGGTGCTCCTGGCCCGCATGGAGGAGCACATCAAGACGGTGGTGGGCCACTTCAAGGGCCGGGTCAAAGGCTGGGATGTGGTCAATGAAGCGGTTGAGTACAACCCGGCCACCGGTAAGTGGGAGCTGAGGGATACCCCCTGGCGCCGCATCATCGGCGATGATTACATCGAGTACGCGTTCCGCTTTGCCCAGGAGGCGGATCCAGAAGCGGAACTTTACTACAACGACTACAACGCCGCGGATGTCCCCAAGCGGGATGCCATTTACGCTTTGGTTAAGGGCCTTCTGGAGAAGGGTCTGCGGGTGGACGGCATCGGTATGCAGGGCCACTGGGATCTGCAGCATCCCAGCGTCGAAGCCATTCGGGAGGCCATTGAACTCTATTCGTCCCTGGGGGTGAAAGTCCACATCACCGAGCTGGATATCAGCGTGTACACCTGGGATGACAGGGCTAACCGCTACCCCACAGGCCTGCCCGAAAGCGTTCAGGAGCAGCAGGCCGCCAGGTACGGGGATATCTTCCGCCTCTTTAAGGAGTACGCGGATGTGATCGAGCGGGTAACCTGGTGGGGAGTGAAGGACAGCCACAGCTGGAAGAACAACTTCCCCGTGCCGCGCCGCCCCGATTATCCCCTGCTCTTTGACGGCCAGGGCAACCCGAAACCAAGTTTCTGGGCAGTTGTAGATCCTTACAGCCCGTGGAGGGAGAACCGGGAGAAGTACAGCACTGCACAGGATCGCTAAGGAGGAAGCGAGCATGCTCACCAGGCGCCTTGGAACAGGTTCCATACTCGGCCTCAGCTGCCTGCTAGTTCTGGCTGCCCTCATCTGCTGTACTCAACCAGCGTCTGGGGAAACGCCCGCCTACCGGGAGTACCTGGCGGGCATCCAGGAACCGGTTTATCCCCAGCGGGAGGTGTTGATTCCCGCGGTGGCCTTCGCCCGGGCAACGGGCAAAACCGAGATCTTGTTCCGGCATGGGGGCTATCCGGGCCTGACGGTTTGGACGGATGAGCAGGGCATGGTGGAATGGGATGTGTGGGTGGAAGAGGCGGGGCTGTATAACATCGAACTCACCTATTACCCCGCGCCAGGACGCAGCACGGCCATGGAGCGCAGCATTGCCGTCAACGGAGAGCTGCCCTTCACGGGAGCTGAATACCTGGTCTTCTACCGCGTTTTCGGCGATGCGGGGCCGTCCCGCTTTGATGCCGCGGGCAACGAGATCCGTCCCCAACAGGTGGAAAAGCCCATGTGGCAGACGGTGTTCCTCAGCGATTCCGAGGGCTATGAACAGCACCCTTACTTCTTCTACTTCCAGGAGGGCTGGAACACCATCCGCCTGGTTGCCCGGGCCGAGCCCATGATCATCGGACATTTGAGGCTCTGCCAGGCCCCGCTCCCCAAGCCCTATGCCCAGGTGCGGGCCGAGCAGCCAGGTGCACCGGAGCTTGAGGGCATCTTCATCCAGATCGAAGGGGAGGCCAGCACCTACCGCTCCAGTCCATCCCTCTTTGCCGTGGCCGACCCCGGCGATCCCACGGTGGTACCCTATCACCACGCGGAAACCAGGCTCAACTCCGTGGGGGGCCACCGCTGGGCGGAAGTGGGTGACTGGATCGCCTGGCATGTGGAGATCCCCCAGGATGGGTATTACAAAATAGCCATCAAGGCTAAACAGAATATCAACCGGGGGGACCTGAGCAACCGCAGGCTGCTCATCGACGGCCAGGTGCCCTTCGCGGAAGTGGCCGCCATTCCCTTCCGTTTCTCCTCCCGCTACGAGATCGTCCAGCTGGGGGAAGAGGAGCAGGGCGAGCCTTTCCTGTTTTACCTAACCGAGGGCAGGCATGAAATCCGCCTGGAGGCCGTCCTCGGCGAGCTGGGCCCCATCATCGAGTTCGCTGAGAAGACTTTGTATGAGCTGAACGGCATCTACCGCAGCATCATCATGATCACCTCGCCCACCCCTGACCCCATCCGCAGTTACCAGCTGGAGCAGCGGGTGCCCCAGCTGCTGGAGCGGATCAAAGGGGGAGCTGAGGATCTGCGCTACCTGGCGGCGGAGATCGAGCGCATCACCGGGCAGCTCAGCCACGGGGCGGCTCTGCTGGATTTTGCCCGCATGCTGGAGCGGATGTACGACAAACCCGATGCCATCCCCAATCTGCTCCAGGAGTATCGGGATGCCATCGGGCAGCTGGGCACCTGGATCATGACCTCCCGGCGCCAGCCCCTACAGATCGACTTTTTGGTGGTGGCTTCCCCAGAGCAGAAAATGCCCAGGGCCAAGCCCACTTTCTGGGAAGTCTTGGTCCACGAAGTGAGGGCCTTTGCTTCGTCCTTTGTCCGGGACTACACCACGATCCACGATATTGACCAAGGCGCCGGTGAGCCGGCCAAGCGGATCAGGGTCTGGATCGGCCTGGGACGGGACCAGGCCCAGATCCTCAAGCAGATGATTGAGGACAGCTTCACGCCGCAGACGGGGATCCATGTGGATCTGGAGCTGATCACCTTCATGGACCAGCTGCTGGTCCCCGCCACCATCGCCGGAAACCAGCCCGATGTGGCCATTGGCGCGGCCAACATGGACCTGGCCTTCCGGGGTGCGGTGGTGGATCTGAGCCAGTTCCCCGATTTCCCCGAGGTGGCTCAGCGCTTTAAGAAATCCGCCCTCCTGGCCTTCCGCTTCCGGGATCAGGTCTTTGCCCTGCCGGAAGTGCAGAGCTTCCCCATGCTCTTTTACCGCAAGGATATCTTAGATGAGCTGGGACTGGAGGTCCCCCAGACCTGGGATGACGTGATGCGCATCCTGCCGGAGCTGCAGAACCACCACCTGGAGTTCGGGATCTGGCCCAGCATGTACACCTTTGTGCAGTTTTTGTACCAGAACGGGATCAGTCTGTACAAAGAGGATGTGATCCAAACCAACCTCACTGCCCACGCCGCGGTGGAGATCTTTGCCCAGATGACCAACCTCTTTACCCAGTCGGGTCTGCCCCTGCAGTATAACTTCATCAACCGCTTCCGCATGGGTGAGATGCCCCTGGCCATCGCCAACTACGCGGAGTTCAACACCCTGTCTGTGTTCGCCACAGAACTGAGGGGACAGTGGGGCATGGCGCCCATCCCCGGTACTCTGCAGGCCGACGGAACCATCAACCGGGCCGTACCTGTGGCCCAGGATGCTCTGCAGATCCGCACGGACCAGCTGGGGGCGGTGATCATGCCCAGCGGTACCACGGGCTCCATCATCCTGGAGAAATCCCAGAACAAGCAGGAAGCCTGGGAGTTTTTGAAGTGGTGGACGAGCAAGGAAACCCAGGTGCGCTTCGGCCGGGAGCTGGAAGCCCTCATCGGGGCCAGCGCCCGCTACGCCACGGCCAACGTGGAAGCCATGCAGGAGCTGCCCTGGCGGGTGGAGGAGCGGGAGCAGCTGAACATCCAGTGGGACTGGGTGGAGGGAGTGCCCCCCGTTTTGGGCGGGTATTACGTGACCAGGCAGTTCGACTGGCTGTTCCGGGCAGTGGTGCTGCAGAACGCGCCCATCAGGGAGTCGGTTTTGGACTACGCCCGGGAGATCGATCGAGAGATTGCCCGCAAGCGCATGGAGTTCGGCTATGAAACAGAACTGGAAGAGCTGGATCCCCGCTGGAAAGAACTGTTCTGGGATCACTACACCCACGTTTGGCGGCTGGATTGGGATCCGCCGGGATTGGGCGAGGAGTACCGGGATATCTTGGAGCGCTACGGGCTTGTGGAAGGGGGAGGCCGTGAATGAAGGCACTCTGGCTGGAGCTTAAGGAAAAGAGAACCTCCTATCTGTTTGTGGCCCCATTCCTGGCGGTTTTCGCCGTTTTCGTGGTCATTCCCATTCTGGTGGCCGTGGGGCTCAGCTTTACCTACTTCAACATGATCGAGCCGCCCCGCTGGGTGGGCTGGTCCAATTACCTGGCCCTGTTTTTGGAGGATGATGTCTTCCTCATCGCCGTGAAAAACACCCTGCTCTTTGCCGCCATCACCGGGCCGTTGAGCTATGCCCTGTGCTTTGTCTTCGCCTGGCTGATCAACGAGCTCAAGCCCAAAATCCGGGCCGTGCTCACCCTGCTCTTTTACGCGCCGAGCATATCCGCCAACGCCTTCATGATCTGGACGGTGCTCTTCAGCGGCGATGCCTACGGGTACATCAACGGCGTCCTGCTCTACTGGGGACTGATCGACAAGCCCGTTCAGTGGCTGGTGGACCCCAACTGGATGATGCCCATCGTGATCGTGGTGGTGCTTTGGATGAGCTTGGGCGTGAGCTTCCTCACCTTCATCGCCGGGCTCCAGGGGATTGACCCCATCTATTACGAAGCGGGCGCCATCGATGGCATCCGCAACCGCTGGCAGGAGCTGTGGTACATCACTCTGCCCATGATGAAGCACCACCTCATGTTTGGCGCCATTATCAGCATCACCAACTCCTTTGCCGCGGCCGACCAGATCCAGGCCCTCACGGGCACCGCCCCCACCGACTGGGCCACCTGGACCATCGTGCAGCACATCAACGACTACGGCTATGTGCGCTACGAGATGGGCTATGCTTCGGCCATGGCGGTTCTGCTCTTTATCACTATGGTACTGGTGCAGCGCCTTGTGCAGCGGCTGCTGCGCCGCTTAGGTTAGCGGGGAGGGAAGCGCAATGCGTCTGAGGATCAGTCATCGTCGATTGGCACGGTCCACCGGGGGCGATGTGGTCATCCTGATCTTTTTGGGTCTGGGTGCCATCTACATGGCCCTGCCCATGTTCTACACCATCTGCCAGGCCTTTAAGCCCTTGAACGAGCTTTTCATCTTTCCGCCGCAGTTTCTGCCGCGCCATCCCACCCTGAGCAACTTCAGCGATCTCTTCCTGCTCATGGCCCAGTCCTGGGTGCCGGTGACCCGCTATCTCTTTAACTCCCTCTTCATCGTCGGCGCCGGCAGCGCGGGCAACGTGATCCTAGGTTCGCTGGCAGCCTATGCCCTGGCCAAACACGACTTTAAGGGGCGGGGTTTGATCAACAACCTGATCCTGTTTTCCCTGATGTTCGCAGGTTCTGTGCTGGTCATCCCCAGATACTTGATCATCTCCTACCTGGGCTGGATCAACACCTACGCGGCCTTGGTCATTCCCGCCTGGGGCACCACCTTGGGTGTGTTCCTCATGCGCAACTTCATTACCCACATGATCCACGATTCGCTTTTGGAAGCGGCCCGCATTGACGGGGCTTCCGAGTGGTATATCCACTGGCGCATTGTCATGCCCATCGTCAAGCCGGCCTGGCTCACCTTGATCATCCTGAACTTCCAGCAGCTCTGGGGCGACCAGGGGGCCATGTTCATCTATTCGGAGGAGCTGAAACCCCTGCCCTACGCCCTGGGCCAGATCATCGGCGGCGGGGTAGGCCGCGCCGGCGTGGCCGCTGCCGTCTCGGTGATCCTCATGGCGGTGCCCGTGACCGTCTTCGTGATCAACCAGGCCAAGATCGTCCAGACCATGGGCACATCGGGAATCACGGGGGAATAAAAAAAGCGCCAGGCAAGGCACCTGGCGCGCAGCCTTTCCCCTCAGCGGGGCAGCTCCAGGGTTTCTCCCACCAGCAGGACCTGCCCGAGCAGGGGTTTTTGCCCGGTGAGCTCTTCACTGCGGGCATCGGGCTGGCTTCCGCCGGCCAAAAGCTCCACAGCACCTGGCTCCACCAGACAGCGGCCCTCTTCGTCGAAGACAGCCAGCTGCCGGGGGGCGAGCCGGAAGGTGACCGTGCGCTTTTCCCCCGGTTCAAGCCGGATGCGGGCAAAGCCCTGGAGGGAGTGGTGGGGCACTGCCGCGGAGGCGTCGCGGTGCCTGATGTAAAGCTGCACCACTTCGTCCCCGGCCCGGGCGCCGGTGTTTTCCACATCCACCTGCACCACCAGCTCCTCCCCGATGTTAAGCTCGGCAGGCGCCTGGAGGTTGCTGTAGGTGAAGCTGGTGTAGCTTAAGCCGTAGCCGAAGGGGTAGAGGGGCTCTTCCTTCAGGTATCGGTAGGTTCTCCCCTCCATGGAATAATCGGTGAAGGGGGGCAGCTGATCCAGGGATTTGACAAAGGTTATGGGCAGCCGTCCCGCGGGGTTGTAATCCCCAAAGATGATGTCCGCGAGGGCGTTTCCGCCTTCTTCCCCTGGGTACCAGGCCTGGATAATGGCGGGTACGTTTTCCTGGGCCCAGGTCACAGCCAGGGGGCTGCCGCTAAAGAGCACCAGGACAAGTGGTTTGCCCAGGGCAGCCACTTCCTTGATCAGCTCGTTCTGCATGCCGGGAAGCTCCAGGGTAAGCCGGTCTCCTCCGCCGTCGCTGTTGGCCGCAGCGCCTTCTTCCCCTTCCAAATCTGGGGAGACGCCCATGCACATAATGACCGCATCGGCCCTTTCGGCCACAGCCAACGCTTCGGCAAAGCCTTCCCGGGGGCTGTTCCCCCAGTAGCCCGGTCTGGTGGTGGTAAGATCGCACCCCTCCGCATAGAGCACGCGGCAGTTCGGTTCCAGCTTCCGGCGGATGCCCTCCAGGGCGGTCACCAGCTGGCTGGAAGTGCCGAAGTAGTTGCCCAGGAGCACCTTGCGGCTGTCCGCGTTGGGGCCGATCACGGCCACCGTCTTGAGCTCCTTGCTCAAGGGCAGGAGGTTGTTTTCGTTTTTCAAAAGGACCATGGACTGGCGGGCCATCTCCCGGGCCAAGCTGCGGTGCTCGTCGCAGGCCACCACTTCATAGGGGATCTGCGCGTAGGGCACTTCCTCTTCCGGGTCAAACAGGCCCAGCTTGAACTTGGTGCGCAGTAGCCTGGCCAGGGCCCGGTCGATCTCCTCCTCGGAGATGAGTCCCTGGGCCACCGCTTCCACCAGAGCCGGGTACACCCGTCCGCAGTTGAGGTCGCAGCCGTTTTTCACGGCCAGGGCAGCCGACTCTTCGGGGCTGCCTGTCACCTTGTGGTGGGCGTGGATGTCGTGGATAGCTCCGCAGTCGGAGACCACATGGCCCTCGAAGCCCCAGTCTTCCCTGAGGATCTTCTGCAGCAGGGTGGGGCTGGCGCAGCAGGGCTCGCCGTTGGTGCGGTTGTAGGCACCCATCACCGACTCCACCTTGGCTTCGGTCACCAGGGCCCGGAAGGCGGGCAGGTACGTTTCATAGAGGTCTTTCTGGCTGCAGCGGGCATCGAAACTGTGGCGCAGGCTCTCCGGTCCGCTGTGCACCGCGAAGTGCTTGGCACAGGCAGCCGCCTTTAAGTACTTGGGATGGTCTCCCTGCAGGCCCTTGACGAAGGCGATGCCCAGCTGGGCGGTGAGGTAGGGATCTTCGCCGTAGGTTTCCTGGCCCCGGCCCCAGCGGGGGTCACGGAAGATGTTGATGTTGGGAGTCCAGAAGGTGAGGCCTTTGTAGATGCCCCGATCGCCGTGGCGGGCCGCTTCGTGGTGCTTGGCCCGGGCTTCCGTGGCGATCACCTCCGCCACCTGCTGCAGGAGCGGGGCGTTGAAGCTGGCGGCCATGCCGATGGCCTGGGGGAAGACGGTGGCGGTGCCGGCCCGGGCCACTCCGTGCAGGCATTCATTCCACCAGTTGTACTCCGGGATGCCAAGATGGGGGATGGCTGCGGAATCATAGAGCAGCTGGGAGACCTTTTCCTCCAAGGTGAGGCGGGAGATGAGGTCTTTGATCCGTTCTTCCATGGGCAGGTCACTTCGCTGGAAAAGCATCTTATACACCATCTTTCTTTTAGTTCTTGTAAGCAATTATAACATGGTATTAGGAAATACTGAAGAAGGAGTGGGCAGGTATGGGGCAGGATTACAAAAGCCTAAGGGACTACGGCTGCTGGTTGAACTACGACCCCCTTCCCGGGAATAAATACTTAGGGAAGTTCAAAACCGTGTCCGTTTGGGGGGCCGGAAGTCTGCGGGGCGCCATAGTCTCCGAGCTGACCCGGGGTTTGCAGGGCCTTTTGGGGGAGGCACCGGAGCTTCTGGTAGGGGAGGAAGCGTCCGTTGTGGTGCGCCGCGAAGAACAAGGGAACTTGGGCAATCCAGAGGGCTTCCGCCTTAAGGTGCGGGAACAGCAGGGTCAGCTGCGGGCAGTGATCTCCAGCCCTGGGGAGCGGGGGCTGCTCTACGGCACCTTTGCCTTTCTGCGCTTCCTGCAGCTCGGGGAGATCGCGCCGGGGCTGGATCTGGTGGATGGGCCCCGCACAGGCCTGCGGCTGATCAACCACTGGGATAACCTGGACGGCAGTGTGGAGCGGGGCTATGCCGGCCGGTCCATCTTCTTCCGGGACAACCAGCTGGTGGACGATCTGGAGCGGGTGCGGGACTATGCCCGGCTGCTGGCCTCCGTGGGGATCAACGGCGTTGCGGTGAACAACGTGAACGTGCACAAAGAAGAAACGCAGCTCATCGCCGCCAAATTGGAGATGGCCAAGACCCTCAGCGCCATCTTCCGGGAATACGGTATCCGCCTCTATTTGAGCATCAACTTCGCCAGTCCCCTGGAATTCGGCCTGGATACCGCCGATCCCCTGGAGCCCGCGGTGCAGGAGTGGTGGCAGAGGCGCACGGCTGAAGTTTACAGGGCCATCCCCGACCTGGGCGGCTTTCTGGTCAAGGCCGACTCGGAAAACAGGCCGGGGCCCTTCACCTACGGGCGCAGCCACGCCGAGGGCGCCAACATGCTGGCCAGGGCCGTGGAGCCCTTTGGGGGAGTTGTGATCTGGCGCTGCTTTGTCTACAACTGCCAGCAGGACTGGCGGGACACCCAGACCGACCGGGCCAGGGCCGCCTACGACCACTTCAAACCCCTGGACGGCCAGTTTGCTGACAATGTGATCCTGCAGATCAAAAACGGCCCCATGGACTTCCAGGTGCGGGAGCCGGTTTCACCCCTCTTTGGCGGGCTGGAGCGCACCAACCAGATCCTGGAGCTGCAGATCACCCAGGAATACACGGGCCAGCAGCGGCATCTTTGCTACCTGGTTCCCCAGTGGAAAGAAATCCTGGATTTCGATACTTACGCCAAGGGCCCCGGGGCCACTGTGGGTAAAATCGTGTCCGGAGCGGTTTTTCCCATGCGCTTTAGCGGTCTTGCCGGCGTGTCCAATGTGGGCAGCGACCCCAACTGGACAGGCCACACCCTGGCCCAGGCCAACCTCTACGGCTACGGGCGGCTGGCCTGGGACCCGGGGCTTTCTGCCCAGCGGATCACGGAAGAATGGGCGGTGCTCACCTTCGGCCAGGAGCCTGAGGTGGTTGAGACCATAGGCGAGCTGCTCCTTGGTTCCTGGGAAATCTACGAGAACTACACGGTACCCTTGGGGATCGGCTGGATGTGCAATCCAGGCCACCACTACGGCCCGAGCCCCGAGGGCTATGAGTTTTCCCGGTGGGGCACCTATCACCGGGCAGACCGCAGCGCGATCGGGGTGGACCGCAGCGTGAAGAGCGGAACAGGCTTTGCCGGCCAGTACCATCCGGAAAACGCCCTCCGCTACGAATCCCCGGAGACCTGCCCGGAAGAGCTTTTGCTCTTCTTCCACCGGATCCCCTACACCTACAGGCTCAAATCGGGGAAGACCTTGATCCAGCATATCTACGACACCCATTTCCGCGGGGTGGAGCAGGTGGAGGAGATGATCGAGAAGTGGAAGGGGCTGGAGGGGAAAATCGATGCGGCTACCTTCCGCCATGTCTTACAGCGCCTCGAGGGCCAGCTGGTGGATGCCAAAGAGTGGCGGGATGTGATCAACACCTACTTCTACCGCCTAACCCACATCCCCGATGATCAAGGCCGCAGGATCTATCCCTAGAAAAAAACAAGGGGCTGTTGCAGAATGAACGTTGATTAGTTCATCCTGCACGGCCCTTTTTTGTCTAATAACGAGAATACGGGCTCGCGAAGGAGCCCGTACCCTGGTATAATTTAGTTATGCAAACAAAACTATACACCAAAGATTAT
>NZ_JBHGXH010000242.1:0-1615 GCF_041936445.1 Candidatus Darwinibacter acetoxidans
CTGAGCGAGATTGAAGCAAGCGCCCTGGCCGAGCTGGAGCGCTACGGGGAGAATCCCGTTGATGCCGCCGATTCCGCCGGGGCGGCGGTATTCCATACCCTCTATCCTCTTATCGGCAAGGAGATTTTTGGACCGCACGTATCAGAAGAGCTGCTGGACAGTTTCTTCGAATATAACTCTATCCTGGATGTGCTCGACCGGATTCTCATGACCGGGGAGAGCAGCTGGACCGATGATCCCGGCATGGCGGTGCAGCAGGCATTCCGCGAAACGGTAAGCATTTTGCGGAAGAGATTGGGCGGCAAGGTGGAGAAGTGGCAGTGGGGAGATATTCATACCCTGACTTTTAAGCACTACATAGGCGACGATGTAAGCAAAAGCAAATACAACCGCGGCCCCTTTTCCATGGGCGGCAGCTACTCCACCCCGGGGATGATGGGATTTACCCCCCGGCCGGAGCTGCCCTATGAAGTTTACGGAGGCGCTCCCTGGCGCTATGTAATTGACATGTCCGATCATACTGCTTTTGATGTGCTGGCCATCGGCAATTCGGGCCATTTCAGGAGCCCGCACTATGACGACCAACTGGAAATGTGGCTGGGGATGGAATACAAGGAGCGCCTTTTTGACCCGGCGGCAATCAAGTCCCTGCAGCGCAAGCTCGTCCTCCAACCCCGCTGACCCCGCGATTTTTGGTAGTTTTTCCGTTTAGAGTTGTAGGGGCGGCTCACGAGCCGCCCAAGCACGTACCCGAAAACAATACAAACATCATGTTAAGGGGCCGGACATGCCCGGCCCCTACAACTGGAGCGAAATATTAGCAGTAAAACAAACAGCCGCCTTAACATGAGCAATTTTCTGCTTCTATTTCACTGACTCTGATTTCCTGAATATCTATATCTGCAGCCCTTTCTCATCAAAAATCTTTACAGCCTCCAGGACAACCTCGATCGCTTTTGCAATGCACTCCGGAGACAAGTTGTCTTTATGATCAAGCCTGGTGTGATAATATCTGGCCGGGGCGGGGTCCATGGCCGCCAGGGCAGATGCCTTCAGGCCGGCCTGTGAGAATGCCGCGGCATCCGATGAGCCCAGGTAGACGCTGGCGAGCGGCAGCTCCAGGCCGCATTTTTTTCCGGCAAGCTGCAGCAGCGCGGACACCTGGGGATCATTTTTTACCGTGCCGCTCATATCCCGGTTGCAAACACTCATGTGCTCCAGCTCCCCCAAAGTTTCCAGCACTATAAAAATGGTTTCAGCGTCTTTGAGATTCCTGGAATGTTTTTCAGCGTAAGCCTTGGCCCCCCGCAGGCCGGCCTCTTCTGAACCGGTAGAGAGGCAGCAAACTTCGGTGTGCTGGAAGCGGATTCCCTGGTCACTCAGGTATTTCAATACGGCCATGGCGGTGAAAACTCCGCTGAGGTTGTCATTGGCTCCAGGGACCACATTCTTAAAATCGCTGAAAAAGAGCGATGCCAGGTAAAAAGGGATCCCTGCAAGCTGAACAAACCCCAGGACCTGGGCTGCTCCTGCCGGTGCTCCTACTGCTCCCCCTGCAGCGACGACATAGGCATCAATGATGAATTTTAAGAGGGCGCTAATTATAGTCCCGCCA
>NZ_JBHGXH010000243.1:0-2929 GCF_041936445.1 Candidatus Darwinibacter acetoxidans
CTGGACGTTGATCGCCGGGTCGTCCGCGATCGCCTCGTAGACCCCGGTGCCCCCTTCCAGCGCCCGGCGGGCGAGGATCTCCGCGTCGAGCCGTTCGTCCACCAGGATCGGGAACATACCCTGGTAAGTCAGAGCGACCGCGGCACCGGTTCCTGGCGCGACTTCGGCCGTCAGGACGTTCGAGCCATAGGACCAGTAGAAGTCCCGGCCCTCGTGCAGGCCGGTGACGCCGAGCGTCTTCGGCACTCCATTCACCGTCACCGCCGAGGCCGTGCCGACAGGGAATGGCACCTCGAAAAGTTTCTGGCCAGCCTCTGCTGCGACCACGGTATCGATTCGAGGATCCGTAAGCGCCGTCCCGGCCCGGACGATCTGCCGGTTCCGGTAGAGGTCTCGGGATTCGCTAATCTTCAGGTTGCGCCAGTTCTGCGTGTCGTCACCGATCGCGAACGGTGCAGTGTTCCGGTCTTTCGGGGTGAAATGCAGCCGTTTTGCGTAATCGATATACCAGATATATCCAGCGAGTTCAGCGATCTCGTCGAACGCCTGACTTGCGGGCACGTAGTTGAAGACGAACTTCTCGATCGCCGGCCCGTTCTCCACCGCCGACGTGTCGATGCCTTCCGTGACTCCTCCAAAGACGAAGAACCTGCTGACGATATCCCGGATCACGTCTCCAGCGTAGACCACCGGGTTGTCCTCGTCGGGCTGGTAGACGTAGGCTACCAGGTGCCGGTCGGCGATCTGATTGTAGTCAACGCAGGCGAGTCGTTTGAACCGGACTCGTTCGCCCGGGTCGATCTCTTCATCGACCGAGTCGACGGTGCCGGCAAATATGATGGCAGTGGTTTCGTCCCGAATCTCGACGACCTGCCCGACCTCGACCACGTCGTCGAACGGTGGATGATCGACTGTCGAGAGGGTTGCAGCAGTCCGAGTCCCAAGTGCTGCAGAGATCGAGAGGGTTCCCGCCCGGTATGCGGCCGGTGCTCCTCCGATCATCACCTGGAGATCAGCCATTCAATGCTCCTCCGGTCCGGCGGTTCCAGGTGCGGAACAGGGTCTCGCCGATAACGTTGCCGTCCAGTTCAACCACGACTCGTGTCTCCCCGCCGATCCTATCGAGAGCACGGGCAACACAACCAAGATCTGGAGCTGTGAGAGATGTCGGGACAGCCAGGTCCGGGATCATCGCGTTAGGGATGCTGGGCGGGGCGAAGACAGGCCATCTAAATGCAGGCTGTTCAGGTTCCCGGGATCTGTCGGGTTCAAACTCAGCATCAATATCTTCGTCTTCCTCTTTCCCCTCATCCGCGTCTGGTCGATACACTTCCTCCACATCCTGCGTAAGGCGCGCTATGAGGCGTTCAGGCCAGTTCGTTACTAACACTGAGACTACACCCGTCAGATCCAATATCGTCGGGATTTTGGGCATCGGGACTGACGATTGCTCCGCCCGCACCTCTACACTACTGTCGATAGTAGGTGTTTTTGGTGTCGGGACTTCGATCGCTGGATGATCGGGGATCGATATCTCGGGGGTACTGATCGATAGAGTGCGATCTTCTTGTTCTGGGAGTTCGGGGATCGGTACATCTACTCCCCCGATACGGGGGGTGGGTTCAGATGTTACTGACACCTGATCGGCTGAGCCTTCCTGATCGAACTCTGCGTCGATATCATCATCTTCCAGGCTTGACGGCCAGTTCGAGACTGTGACCGGGATCGGTGTCGCAATATTAGATGATATCGGGACGGGTGCGTCTACAGTCACAGATACTGATGTATCTACATCAGGAATTGTTACAGAGGGTGACTCTATTGTCGGGAGGGTGGGTACCGACGGGTCTTCGTCCGGTGTCGGAGGCGCCCCGATGTCCGGCATCTCTACTGATACCTCGATCGTAGTATCGATATCAGGTACCGGAACTTCCTGCTCTTCCAGCGGAGGTATTTCGATGTCGGGCTGTTCAGATACCGGGATGTTGATATCCGGGATCTCCACGAAAGGTGTCTCGACAATATCGATATACTCTAGTTCGATGTCAGGGAGATCCGGTTCGATATCTGGAATCAATGGTTCGACTTCTTCCACCTCGACCATCGGGAGGGAGGGTTCCACCGGCGGTTTCGGGGTAGGTATGGGTCGAGGAGGGAGAGGAGGACTCGCAGGTAGAATCGAGGGCTGTTCGGCAACCTCCTCCTCCATGTCCTCGAACTCTGCGTCGATATCCTCCTCGTCAGAGGCGAGGAACTCGTCGATCGCCTGCGGCCAGTTTGTCACCGTAACCGGGAGTGCGGCCACCCGGGATAGGTCCACGGCCGGGGTCATTGTGGAGACCGTAACTTCTGGTGCCTCGATATCGACGTTCGAGGTGACGGGGCCAGGGGCGAGGGGGGCCGGTGTATCTTCCTCCGGGGGTTCGGCAGGCACGAGCATATCGCTCCAGTTCTCCACAGAGACCGGGAGAGGTGTCTCGACGGCCGGCACCGTGACGGTAGATACCACCGGCTCCAGGATCTCGGGTGCCTCGATATCGACGTCTGAGATCTCCGGTTCCGGTGTGGTGACGGCCACCACAGGTGCCACAGAAGTAGTTTCCGCGATCGGAGGTGCAGAAGTCTTCACCTGGTCAAGGAGAGTTTGTTCCTGAACGACAACCTCCTCGTCGTCTTCGAACTCTGCGTCGATATCCTCCTCGTCAGAGGAGAGGAACTCGTCGATCGCCTGCCCGTATGCCGTCTCGCTCCACCGAGGGATCTTGATCTGAGGAGCCCGTATGTCGCCGACACTCAGGGAGATCCGGGGTATGAGCGGACCCATACTGATGCCGAGCATCCCTGCTACTGCTGCGGCCGCTCTGTTGACGGCGTCGATCCACTTGTTGATCTCGTTCTCGATGAACTTGAGGATATTTTTGAACAGGTC
>NZ_JBHGXH010000244.1:0-3569 GCF_041936445.1 Candidatus Darwinibacter acetoxidans
GGTGGCGCGTAAACGCAAGGCCGATATAACGATCGAGTGGGCAGAGCAGCCAAGGCAGATGAAGTTCTTGCGGGCTTGCGGACTGTCGCACCCCTGGGATGGTGGCGGGCCGACTGAGCCGAGAGCCGAGGTAATCCTCTATGGCGGGGCAGCCGGCGGGGGGAAGTCAGATGCGCTTTTAATGGCGGGGATTGTCGCCGGCCTCACGTATCCAGGCATAAGTATTGGCTACTTTCGCCGGGAGTTCCCCATGCTTGAGGGGCCTGGAGGGGCTATCATGAGGTCTCACGAGCTTATGAGTGGCTGGGCGAAGTGGCACGGCGGACAGCGCCGGTGGACTCTCCCAACGGGGAGCGTTCTGCAATTCTGCCACTGCAAAGAAGAGACTGACGTGTACAACTATCAGTCACAGCAGTTCGATTTGATTCTGATTGACGAGGCCACGCAGTTCCTCCGTTCTCAGTATCGGTATCTGCGCACCCGGAACCGGGCCACGAGGGATAGCGTGATTCCATTTATGGCCCTAGCAAGCAATCCCGGCAACGTGGGGCACCTTTGGGCACAGGCGGAATTCATAGATCCCGGCCCTCCGGAGCAAGTGCACGAGGTGGAAGTGGAGCCGGGCGTTCGGGAGAGGCATCTATTCATCCCGGCGTTCCTGAGCGACAACCGCATCCTGGAGCAGCGCGATCCGGGCTACCGGGCACGCCTGGAGGCACAGCCTGAGATAGTCAGGCGCCAGTTGCTAGAAGGTGACTGGAGCGTGTTTGCGGGACAGTACTTCAAGGAGTGGAGGCCCGCCATTCATGTGGTGCAGCCGTTTGAGATACCGCACTATTGGCGCCGATTCCGCAGCCTCGATTATGGGCTGGATTGCACAGCCTGCTACTGGTGGGCTGTCTCGCAGGATGGCCGGTGCTATGTCTACCGAGAGCTGTATCAGCCGGACTTGATACTGTCGGAGGCTGCCGAGCGCATACGAGAGTTAACCCTCGCTAACGAGCGCATCGACTACACGGTGGCAAGCCCTGACCTCTGGAACCGGCGACAGGACACCGGAGTAGCCGGGTATGAGCTGCTGGTGCAGGCTGGACTTACCGGCATCATCAGAGCCGATGACAGGCGGGTGCCGGGCTGGAGGCTGATGAGGGAGTACCTCAAGCCCTATCGAGATGAGCAGGGCCAGGAAGTGGCACGACTCGCGGTTTTCGACACCTGCCATAACCTGATACGCACGCTACCGGCGCTGATACACGATACGCACAACCCGGAAGATGTGTCGGATGCAAGCGAGGATCATGCTCCTGAGTCTGTGAGGTATGGCATCATGTCCCGGCCTCCAATAACCCTGGAAGAGGAAGAGCGGGATAGGCGCCGGAAGTGGAAGAAGGAGCGGACAAAGCCGGTAGTGTCGGAGATTACCGGCTACTAGGAGGGTGCATATGGATACCCTGACAATCGCAACTGAGGACATAACCCCGGTAGCCGAGGATACGGCTAGGGCCGAGGCAACGACTGAGCTTCTTCAGCGGTTCGAGTATGCTGACGGGTGGCGCAGCCAGTTTGAGGACGTCGCGCGTCGGTGCTACAAGCTATATGTCGGCTACCGCGATGAGCTGACCGAGGAGCAGAAGGGTCGGTCGAACTTACACATTCCGCGCACGTATGAGGCGGTGGACACGTGGCGGGCACGGCTGCTCAAGGCGTTTTTCGGTGTCAGCAGGCCATACATCGACTTCCTGCCTTCACCGGAGGGTGCAACTCCTGAGATGATGGAAGCCAACGAGCGCAAGGCAGAGCTTGCCAGTGCCTTGGTGGATCAGCAGCTGGAGCGGAATAATGTGGTGTCGGTGTTCTACGACTTTATAACTTCGATGCTTATCTTCCCCGCTGCCATACTCGGCGTCGGGTGGCGATATGAGAAGCGCATGGTGCGCACTCGTGAGCCGGTGGTGCAAGTGGTGCCAGACCCCATGACAGGGGCGCCGGTGCCGGTGCTATTGGGCTTCCAGATGGTGGAGCAGGACGGCGTCGTGTGGGATGATAACGAGCTTGTCAACATCAATTTCTTTGACTTCTGGCCTGACCCGCGCGGAAAAGATGTGGACTCCTGCAGGTTCGTGTTTCAACGAGAGTGGTGCACACAGGAGCAGCTCCAAGATAGGCTGGAGGTCTTGCATCAGGCCGGGACAGGCACAGTATACCCCATCGACTGGGAGGCCATGCGTGGCACAGGCGGTGAACTGCAAGACGGCGCGTGGGAGATGATGTCAAGCGTCGGACTGACTCCGGAAGCGTCCGATGGATTCTGGCCTCGGGACGATGCGAAGGGACATTTGTTCGAAATCCTTCACTACTGGGAGGATGACAGGCATGCACTGCTCATCAACCGGAAGCAGTTGGCCTATGACGGGCCGACCCCATACTGGCGACACGGGAAGAAGCCGTTTATAGTGGTGCCCTTCGACAAGGTGCCTAACCAGATATACGGTATCAGCGCGGTTCAACTCATCGAACACCTGCAGCATGAACTCAACACCCACAGGAACCAGCGAATAGACAACGTCAGCCTTGTCCTGAATAGAATGTGGATTGCCAGAAGAGGCATAGACGAAGAGCAATTCATCTCGCGTCCGCACGGAATCATATGGGTTGATAACCCTGAATCGGACGTTAAGCCGTTAGTCACTCCCGACGTAACCGGAAGCGCATACAACGAGGAGTCTGTCATCAAGCAGGATATGGAGTCTACTCTCGCAACCCCTAACGTGATACGGGGCATGACTCCTGAACGTCGCGAGACAGCCACAGCCACCATGACACAGGCAAGCAATGCAAGCATGCGCTTCGATGTCAAGATTTTGTTGTTCGACTCCCTCGGCATACGTCGAATGGCAATGCTGATGGACATGAACAACCAGCAGTTTATTGATCAGCCCCGGTTAGTGCGCCTCTTCGGTGATGATACTGCAGAATGGCAGATGGTAGGCCCGCATGAAATCATGGGTGAATACGACTACCGTCCGGCAGGCGCATCGACAGACCCGGCTGCCAACAAGGAGCTTCGACGTCAGCAGCTCACACAGGCGTTGATGTTTGCGATACAGACGAATAACCCGTTCATCAAGAAGTACGAGCTGACCCGCGAATGGATGGGCAGTTTCGATTTCCGGAACGTGGATAAGTTCCTGTATACGCCGGAGGAAGTGCAAGAGATGCAGCAAGCAGCGCAGGCAGCAGAACAGCAGCAAGCAATTATGGCGCAGATGGGGCAGCCACAGGTTGGGCAGCCGATGCCGGGCATGGGAGCGCCACCCGGTATGATGCCCGGCATAGAACCTCCACCAGAAGGTATTGCGTAGGAGAGTGATTGAGTGAAGCTCACAAAAGAAGATAAGAGGAAGTTGTCAGCCCTTGCGCATAGCGAGGGCTGGCTGCTTATAGAAGGGCTGGCTCGTGAAGCCCTCACATCCATAACCAACCGGCTCCAAGTTGAGCGCTTCAAGGATCTGTCTGAGATTGCCCGCCTCCAGGGTGAGATAACGGGCATGGAACGAGTGCTTAACTAC
>NZ_JBHGXH010000245.1:0-24009 GCF_041936445.1 Candidatus Darwinibacter acetoxidans
CTTTGGGTATAGGTTTTGATCAAACCGTATACCAAACTGTCCTCCTCGATCCCGGGAAGATGGAGCACATCGAGCACTTCAACCACCATGGTGACGCTCGCGCCGCTGATCAATATGGCTGAACCCTCCGCGGTGTAGGCGAGTCCCGCGAGCTTAGCTACTTCGTCGGAATGGCCAAAGCCCAACTGGTTTGCCACAGCTTCCTGCCCCACGCTGAGGACACTCACGCCGATAACGTCGCCTTTCGCGATGTTCTTTCCAGTAACGCTCTGGGCACCCAAAAGCAGAACGATCTTGTCGTAATCAACCTGGGTTGCCCAGGAGCAGATCATGCCGTATTTGCGCCCGGCTTTCTCAAAGCAGACGGCATTCACTCCATAGTGAAATGCGTTCAAGGCCATGGGCGATCAGCACCTTTCTTTTTGGCTTCGGATTTCACAAGGCAGGAGATTGGGGAGAATAAGGGGAATTGGTATGCTACTTCTTCCCAAGTTCACCACAGCAAAGGAGGCAAGATCATGCTGATCGGGATAATCAGTGATACCCATGGGAGCACCCGCGCCTGGCTGGATGCCCTCAACGGCCCGTTCAAGGACGTGGAGCAGATCTGGCACTGCGGCGATGTGCTCTACCACGGCGCCCGCAATCCCCTCCCCGAAGGCTACAACACCCTGGAGCTGTTTGAGCAGATCAATGCCTGTTCCATCCCCATCTTGGCTGTCCGGGGCAACTGCGACAGCGACGTGGACCAGATGGTGCTAGACATTATCCTGCAGGATCCCTACTTCATGGTGGAACTGCCCTTCGGCAGGGCTCTGGTTACCCACGGCCACCACTACAGCCCCGAAATGATGGAAGCTTTGATCCAGCGCTTCCAGATCAAGCTCTGGGTCAGCGGCCACACCCACGAACCTGTACTGCAGCGCCAAGGAGGCACCGTTTTCCTCAACCCCGGCAGCCCCGCGCTGCCCAAGGGGAGGCAGGCCCGGCGCAGTGTGGCGCTGTTAAGCAGCAGCTCAGTGGAACTGTACGACCTGGATCAAGGACAGGTCTTCGCCCGGCTGGACCTTTAAAGGCCCAGCCTTTTACTTTGCCTCCGCCAGTAATATCTGAACCAGAGACTGCCCTGGATTGTGCCTGGATTGGACCTGCTGCGCTCCACGGTGCTTTCCACCAATTCCCGCTCCCTCTGCCAGGCCTGCTTCATGATGGCTTCCAGCTGGGCGGGCTCACCCCCGCCGGCGCGGGCCGCTGCGGCCAGGGCTAAAAACTCCTGCTCCAGCTGGGCAGCCTCCCGGCGGTAGCCCTCCAGGTCTGCCACCTTGTGCTCCAGCACCAGCCGGTGGAGCTTCTCCCTCAGCAGCCAGAACTGCAGTGCTTCTTCCTCCTGATCCTCGGAGAAGAGGATGTCGTTTTCCGTCAGCCAGTAGGGTTTGAAAACGGAGATGCAGGGAGTGGAGCTGCCCGTGAGCCAGTAGGTATCCAGTTCGTCTGTGAGTTGGGCTACGTAGCTGCCCGTGGCATGGTCGCCCACCAGCCCGCCCCCGTGCATGCACACGCTGCGCACCGAGGGTTTGGCAAAGGGGTTTTGTTCCAGCTTGGGTTCATGGGAACGGAGGATCTCCAACATGGTCTCCACGGTGATGCTGCCCTTGGCCTGCTGCAGCCGCAGAGAGCAGGCGTTTTCCCTTTGGGCCGCGCCGGCGAAGGCTGTGATCAGCTCGTTGGTATAGCAGCGGGCAAAGTGGAAGTCCTCCTCCGAACGGCACCACTTGCGGGAAATGGCGTAATCTACAAGGTGGGGGTGGGCCAGATCGTAGTCCCGGCCGATGCTCAGTCGGTTGGAGATGGCGTAGACATCCTTAACCTCTTTGGCGGCCCAAAAGGGGCCCGCGGTTTCCAGCACCCAGGCTGAACTGCGGTCGGCGATGAGAAACGAGTTGTGGTAGTAGAACCGCCGTTCATAGCCGCAGTTGCCTCCCTGGCCGTGCTTGGCCAGAAGCCCTGTGATCAGCTGCACAGCTTCCAAGCTGGTGCGGCAGCGCTCCAGGGCCAGCCTGACCAGATCCATGCCCAACAGGCTGGGTGGTCCCTGCTTCACCTTGGTGAAGACCGCCTCGTTGCCGATGTTCAGGCCCCATTCGTTGGCCCCCATTTCCGCGCCCCACATCCAGGAGGGTTTGAGCAGGAGCACATCGTAGGTCTCCTCCACCTGGTCAATGGTGATGTAGGTGCACTTCACCTGGGCACCCTTGGGATGCCTTTTCCTGGGGATGCGGATCAGCAGGTGCGGCTCATTGGGCTGCCGGTCGCTGTTTTTGGCAAAGATCACGCTGCCGTCCTTTGTGGCACTGCCCAGTGCTACCATGGTATCACACACAAAAATCAACTCCTTGCCGTGCGCTTCTGGGGATTAGTTCGCCCTCCGCGGTGCGGATCCTGTCAGTCCGGGGGCAGATCGCGTCCTTTGACGTTCTGATGGGCGTTTGCGGACTGCCTGTCTCAAGAAAGGAAGCAATCATAAGTGAGCAGTCGATTTCAGGCGCAAGGGTTCCACAAACCGGGAAAACGGGCGAAGAAGGGTTTTGATTACGGGTTCACGAACAGATATAGTGATAGGCGTGACAAAGTGTTTAAAACCAGGCAGCAGTTCGATGGAGGAATGAAGCAGGATGTTTTGGAGTCTGGCACTCATACTTTTTCCCATTCTCTGTGCAGCTGCAGCGGCAAAAATTAACGAAAGACGCACCGAATCCCTTTTTACAATTGCGGTAGCCGCACTCACCTTCCTGGGTAGTGTACTGAATCTGTACCTGGTGCGCTCCGGGGGAGCCCACACCTGGGGGATTGCCTCTTGGGGTATTCTAGGTTCGATTCTGCGGCTCGATTCCCTTTCCGCCCTGTTCAGCCTGTTCAGCTCCTTTGTCTGGCTGGCGGCGGGCATCTATATGCACAGTTATATGCGCTACGAGGAGCAGATCGCCCCCTTTTACACCTACTACCTCATTACCTTAGGGGCAACCCAGGGTATTTTCCTGGCTGGCAACTTCATCGTGCTGCTGCTCTTCTTTGAGCTCATGTCCGTAACTTCCACGGTGTGGGTGCGCTACCATGAAAACCCAGAGGCCGAACAGGCTGGCGACCTCTATCACCATCTCAGCGTGGCCGCGGGGGTGTTCATGGGTACCGCCGTGATCCTGCTGTACTTGGCCGGAGTCCGTCCCCAGGTGGGCCTGGCTGCCATCAGCCCCACCCGCACCCTTCCGTTTATCTGGGCAGTTTTGTTCCTGATTGCCGCCTTCGGGATTAAGGCGGGCATGTTTCCCCTCCACATCTGGCTGCCCAAGGCCCATCCTGTGGCGCCAACCCCCGCCAGTGCACTCCTCTCGGGGATCCTGATCAAGACCGGCGCCTATGGATTGATCCGCACCGGTCAGCTGGTGAATTGGGGGCAGACCGACCTGATTCCCTGGGCGGGGACCCTGCTGGTTGTGGTGGGGAGCATCACCATGCTGCTGGGGGTATGCCTGGCGCTGCTCCAGGGGAATGCCAAGCGCCTTCTGGCCTACCACAGCATCAGCCAGATGGGCTACATCATCCTAGGCATCGGCTCAGCCCTGTTCTTGAAGGATAACGGCGCCTTCAGCATCGCCGGGGCAGTGCTCCATTCCCTCAACCATGCGCTCTTCAAATCATCCCTCTTTTTCGGGGTGGGCATTATCATCTTAGGCACAGGTGAAGCCGATCTCTATAAACTGGGCGGCCTGTGGAAAGCCTTCCCCTTGACTGGGATCATGATGCTCATCGCGGCCCTGGGCATCACGGGCGCCCCCGGCCTGAACGGTTATATCAGCAAAACACTCCTGCACCACGGCATTTTGGAGGCGGCGGCCACAGGCAGTCCCCTCATGGTTTGGGCGGAGCGCATCTTTACCCTGGTGGGCGTGGGTACCACCGCTTCCTTTGTGAAGCTCATGGGCCTGGCCTTTTTGGGCAAGCAGAAAACCCCTGTTCAGTTCAACCGCGGTGAGAACAAGGCGCTGGCCGTGGCCATGCTCATGCTGTCCGTGGCCATGCTGCTCATCGGCACCATGCCCGGTTGGGCCCTGAGCCTCTTGGTGGAGCCGGCGGCGGAGAGCTGCGGTACGGTGGGCCTTGGGGTTTTGGACCACCTGGACTTCTTCACCTGGCCCGCCATCCGGGGCATGCTGCTCACCCTCGCGGCAGGCTTTGTTCTTTTCGCCGTGGGTATGAAGACGCACCTCTTCCACCTGCAGCTTCCCTATTGGCTGAGCATTGACTGGGCAGCAAGAACCCTGTACAGAAAAGTCCGGGGACTGCTGCAGCCACGGGCAGGCCAGTAGGGGGCTGGAGTTCAACCTAAAGCCTTTCCCTTGACAATCGATTACTAAGGCACTGTTCTTCTCTGGAGAAGGGCAGTGCCTCTTTTTTGGGACGCCTGGCAGCCCCCCGGGGTTTCTACCCGGTTCCCGCCTTAAGGCTCCAGAGTTCCACAGCGGCTTGGAGCGCACCGCCGCAGGCGAAAAGTTCAGGAACCAGCAGCGGGGAGCTGGGGTAAAGGCGCGCCGTGATACTGCAGGGGGCTCCAGCTGCGAAAAGTTCCAAGGACGAGCGGTCCAGAAAGAACCTGAGCTCCACCCTCCCGTTTTTGGCCGGCAGCTGGAGGGAATAGACCCCGCCGCGGCGGCTGGGGATGCCGGTGATGTCTAAGTATACTTCTCCCCGGCCCTGGCTGATGCCCACGGTGAAGCGCTCCCTCCCGTGGGCAGTTCGGAACAGGATTCCGTATTCCGAAGCGCCCGTGCCTGCAGGATCGGCCCGCAGGATCACCTCCAGCCCCCCTTGGCTGAGATCAAAAGGGGGGGCCCCGTCCGTTAACGCGAGCGTTCCGCGAAAAATAGCGCTGGATCTGAGCTTTTCCAGCTCCGCGAGGGGACGCACCACCAGGCGCCCTGCAGAGTCCAGGGCCAGCTCCCTGGGTAAGGTTAGGGCACCGGCCCAGTTGTGCTCGGTGGTGGGGATCTCCCCTTTCCAGGACTGCATCCAGGCCAGGAGGATGGGGCGGTCGGCGCCGGCGAAGGTCTGGGGAGCGTAAAAGTCCGGGCCCCGGTCCAGCTCGCCGGCTGTTTCCGCCTTGAACCTTCCCGTTCCGTAATCCAGCTCGCCGAGGAAATAAAGCACCCGGCGCGGCGCCCGCCCTAAGGGGGAGACCAGCAGGCAGTGCTTGCTTCCCAGGGGAAAGAGGTCCGGGCATTCCCAAACCGTCCCCTGGGTTCCATCGCTTTCCGCGGCCACTCCCACAAAACTCCACCTGCGCAGAACGACTGACCTATATAGAGCAGCACTTTGCCTCTGCCGCCCTGCCCGGAGCCGAGGGCCATGAACCAAGCCTCACCCCAGCGCCACACCTTAGGATCCCGAAAGTCTTGGGAGCCTTCCGGCGGATAAGTGCTGATCAAAGGATTGAGGGGATCTTTGCGGAAGTGGATACCGTCGGAGCTGAGGGCGCGGCACTGGACCTGTACCAGCTTGCCCTTTACTTCCCTCACCCCGGTGTAAAACAGCTGCATCTGGCCATCTGCCACCACGGCACTTCCGGAAAAACAGCCGTCCAGGTCGTACTCTTCACTGGGTGCCAAGGCCACCGGCAGGTGTTCCCAGGACAGGAAGTCCTTGGTGCGGGCATGTCCCCAGTGCATGGAGCCCCATCGGGGAGCGTAGGGGTTGTGCTGGTAGAAAACGTGGTAGTAGCCTCCGTAAGACACCAGGCCGCTGGGATCGTTCATCCACTGGGCCTTGGCCATGAAGTGATAGTGGAGGCGGAAGGTTGGGTCAACCAGCGCAGCCGCCTCCACTAAACTGCGGTTAGCTCGCTCCAAGAGCTGCCTGTGCTTCACGCTTTGATAGCCCCTTCCATGACGCCCCGGATGATGTGTTTCTGGAGTCCGGTGTAGAAGATGATCACCGGCAAGATGGTGAGCATGAGCGCGGCCATGAGCAGACCGTAATCGGAGGTGTAGGTGCCGTGGAAGTAGAAGGTGGTGAGGGGCAGGGTGCGGTTGTTGGCGGAGATCAGCACCAGAGAAGGCAGGAGAAAATCATTCCAGATCCACAGCACGTTCAAGATGATCAGGGAGAGCGTGGTGGATTTGAGCAGCGGAAAGACCACCAAAAAGAAGACCTGGAGGCGGGAACAGCCATCGATCATGGCCGCTTCTTCCAGCTCTTTGGGGATGGACTTGATAAACCCGTGATAGAGGAACACGGCGAAGGAAGAGCCGAAACCCAGGTACATATAGATTAGGATCCAGCGGTTGTTCAAAAGGTTCAGCCCGCCGTAAATCCTCACCAGGGGAATCATGATGGCCTGGAAGGGGATGAGCATGGAGGCCACCATGGCAAAGAACATGAGCTTGTTAAACCGCCAGTCGGTGCGTACGAACAGGTAGGCGGTCATCGCGGAAAACACGGCGATGCCGATTACGCTGCATACGGTGATTACCAGGGAATTCATAAAAGCAGGCACAAAGCCCATGCGCTGGAAGGCGGTGGTGAAGTTCTGCAAAGACCAGGCGGGGGGCAGCCCAAAGGGGTTGGAGAGGATCTCCCGGCGGCTCTTGAATGAGTTGATCAAAACCAGGAAAAAGGGCGAAAGATAGACGGCAAACAGGCCGTAGAGCAGCAGGTGGCGCAGGAAGCTGAGGGCCCGGCGGAGAGCTTTCATCACACCTCCACCTCCAGCTTCTTGGTGAAGTAAACCTGGGTGAGGCTGATGGCCGCCACCAGCAGGAACAGGAAGAAGGCCTGGGACTGGCCCACGCCGTACTGCTGGGCGAGGAAAGCCTTCTCATACACATGCATGCTGATGAGCTGGGTGGTCTTAAAGGGCCCCCCATCAGTGAGGGCCAGGTTCACATCGTAAACCATAAAGCCCCGCTGAATGGTTAAAAAGACGGTGACGATGAAGGCGGGGACCATGAGGGGCAGCACAATGGTCCGTAAGCGCTGAAAGCCCGTGGCACCGTCGATGGTGGCCGCTTCCAGCAGTTCACGGGGAATATTGGACAGCCCGGCGATGAAGATGATCATCATGTAGCCGGAGTACTGCCAGACGCTGACGATGACCAGGGTCCAGAGGGCCTTGTGGGGATTGGCCAGCCAAGAGTAGGACAGAAAGCCGATGTTGAAGGTGCGGCCCAGGTAGACCAGGACATTGGAGAAGATAAACCGCCACACCAGCCCTAAAATGATGCCGCCGATCAGATTGGGAACAAAAAAACCTGTGCGCAGCAGGTTTTGTCCCCATACTCTATTGCCGGTTAGAGCGTAGGCCAGAGCAAACCCCAGACTGTTGACGAGGATCACCGTGTAAAACACGTACTTTACGGTACGCAGGAAGGAAGTCCAGAAGGCCGCGTCCTGGAACACCGTCTTGTAATTGCTGAAACTCACAAAGGTGTAGGCTTTGGAGATGCCATCCCAGTTGGTAAAGGTGAGGTAGATGCCAAAGAGGAAGGGTAGGATGATCACGGTGATAAAGACCAAGGTGGTTGGCCCGGCAAAGAGCAGGTAGGTCTTGAGCTTTTCCACGAACCTTTTCTCCGCTGCCTGCATGCTCTGCACCTCGCTTTAGGGCAAAATGGCAAAAAAGGGGAACACTAGGCAGCCGGGCAGCTGCCTAATGTTCCTATCCTTATTCTACAATCCCCGCCAGTAGGCCTCCACTTCCGCAAAGAAACCGTTCCGATCCACAAAGTCGGAGAGATACTTCTGCATGGAAGCGCCCACTTCAGCCCAATGATCCGGAGGCAGGTTGAGCACGAAGGTGATGGTCCGGCCCTCCCGCACATACTCCAGGAGGGATGCGGCCAGGGGATCTTCGGGGACAATGGTGATGTTCTTGAAGGCTGGCATGATGCTGGCATCCAGCACGAGGCGCTTCTGGCCTTCCGGATCGTAAACCAGCCAGTTCAAGAAGTCCTTAGCCGCCTGCTGCTGGGCGGGGGAGTTCTGCTCGCCGTCCATGATGAAGTACTTGGTTACGCCCACCGGGACCTGGGTGTTGCCCAGATCTGCTGGGTTGTTGCTGATGGGTACAGGCAGGAAGCCGAACTGCCCGCCGGTGGTGTCGAAGTCTTTGATCTGCGGCCAAGCCCAGTTGCCCTGGAACCAAAGTCCCACTTCGCCTTCGGCAATGAGCTGGGTGCCCCGGTCGTAGGTGCTGGCCAGGGGATCCATCCGGTCGTAGTTGAACTCCTTCATGAGGTCAAAGGTATCCAAAAGGCCGTTCACGGGCACATTCTCGGCCAGTTTGACCTCGCCCCGCTTAAGGCTTTCCTGGAACTCGTTGATGGCGGCAAAATCCGGAGCTTGGGTGGCGTAGGCCAGGCCGAAGAAATGGGCTCCCAGAGACCAATCTTCAGGGGCAATAACCAAGGCGCCTTTGCCGCTGGCTTCGATGGCCTCAAACAGCTCACGCAGGGCGTCCCTGGTGTTGATGGTCTTGGGATCGAAGGGGCCTCCCAGGGCCTTTTCCACAACCGGCCTGTTGTAGATAAAGCCGTAACCCTCCACTGTCACAGGGAAAGCCAGGATTCGGCCATCTGCCGCAGTGACCAGATCTAAGCTGCCATCAATGGCATCGGCTACCCACTTTTCATCGTTGAGGGCCAATGCCCGATCCTGGAAGAGCAGGACGTCACCGGGATCCAGCATGAGCAGTGCCGGTGCATTGCCAGCTGCATAGAGGGCCATGGCCCGCTCGAAGGGCGACTGCCCCACCGGCGCCGCGATGACCTCAACGGTCACCCCCTCGGTGATGGAGCTGTAGTAGGCAGCAATTTCTTCGAGCTGAGCTTGGATTTCTCCCTTAGAGTTGAGGACGGTGATGTGCACGTCTTGCGCCAAGACGGCCGCGCTGAAAAGGGACAGGACCAGGGTGAACAGCAGCACACTTAAACCTAACTTAACCCTTCTCACAACTCTTCCTCCTCCTTACCGCAGATTTGACATCCGCTTCTTTTTATTAGGATTGTATCCCATCTGCCAACATATGTCAACCGGTTAACACATGGCACCGGAAAAATTCCTAGCCCAGATCCAGGGTCCTGTTCTGGCCGGTTTGCGGGTCCCGATAGGAAATGGTAAAGCTGTGGCTCCGCAGATCGCCCTCCAAAACGGCCTGGTATTCACCCCGGCGCCAGGCGAGGCGCAGCCCACTTGGGCCCAAGGGCTCCGCGCTGAACTCACCAGCGAAAACCGGATAGGAGCTCCGGAAACGCATGAGCGCAAAGAGGCGCTGCACCACGGGCCTTTCCAGCTCCTTTTCCGCTTCTTCCAGGCTGTAGTAGTGGCGGTTGATGTTCCTGCCTTCCTTGGTTTTCTCCAGGAGCTCCAGATCGTTTTCTCCGGCCAGCAGGCCAACATAATACACCTGGGGAATACCGGGGGTGAAGAACTGGATGGCCCGGGCCAGGAGGTACGCGGCGTCGTTGTTGCCCAGGGCGGAATAATAGGTGCAGTTCAGCTGGTAGACATCGAGGTTGTTGTATGCCGGGGTATTGTAGATGGGCTTCACGTTGGCTCCTCGGGAAAAGAGGTATGCCTTGGTTTCCTCAATCTCTTCCGGAGTGAGCAGGTCGTGGACATCCACCACCCCAATGCCATCGTGGGTGTCCAAGGTGGTGAACTGCTTGCGGGGGCAGAGGCGCAGCCAGTTCAAAAGGCGCTGGTTAGTTCCGGTATAGAGGCTGTATAAAAGCAGCATGGGCAGGGCAAAGTCGTACACCCAGTAGCCCCTTTCCGCCAGTTTCAGCTGGAGGGTGTAGTGTTCGTGGATTTCGGGGAGAATTTCCACGCCGTAAGGGGCGAGCACATCCCGGGTGAACTCCAGAAGCTCCCAGACCTCAGGTTCCACGAAGAAGCAGTTGGTGCCGGGCTTTTTGGTGGCGTAGGCAAAGGCGTCCAAGCGGATCACCGCCGCCTTTTTCTGGGCGAGGAAGGCGAGGGAATCCCGGATGAACTCCCGAGTTACCGGGGAGTCCACGTTAAGGTCGATCTGCTCCTCGGAAAAGGTACACCAGAGTTTTTCTCTGCTGCCATCGGCAAAGGTTACCTCTACATAGGGTGGACGGGGCTTGCGCTGGTAGATGCGGCGCAGATCCTCGGGGGTGGGTTCGCCGCCGGGCCAGAAGTCTTTGTAGCGGATGAACATCTCCCGGTAGGGGGAGCTGTCTTTGCTCCTTTGGAAGTCCTGGAACTGGGGCGATTGGCGGGAGATGTGGTTGATCATAAAATCCACCATGAGGTCGAATTCTTCTCCCAACTCCATGATATCTTCATAGGTGCCGAAGGCGGGATCAACCACGGTGTACTCCAAGGGGGCAAAGCCTCGATCCGCGGAACTGGGGTAGAAGGGAAGAATGTGCAATCCGCCGATGACCCCCTTGAGATGCTTGCGGAGGAAATATTTCAGTTCCTGCAGGTTCCTGCCTAGGCTGTCGGGATAGGTGATGAGCATGATCTGGTTGCGCAGGGTCATTCCAGCACCTCCGGTGGATATCTTTGCTGTACTGCTAGTATAGATAATTTAACAACATATGTCAACCGGTTAACATATGGGGCCAGAAAAAAGCCAGCGGAGCGCTGGCGAGTTTTAAGTTGTTTCCCGTTCCATGAGTTCCACCGGCAGGCAGTTTTCCACCTGCACCCGCCTGCCTTCCACCAGATCTTCAATGAGCTTCACCGAAAGCTCGCTCATCTCCGCCAGGGGCTGCCGGACGGAGGTGATCTGGGGTGAGACCAAGGAGGCCAGGGAAACGTCGTCATAGCCAATGATCTTCATATCTTCGGGGATGCGTTTGCCCAGCTTGCGGCAGACCTTCATGGCCGCGATGGCCATGATATCGCTGTTGAGAAAGAGGCCATCGATCTCCGGCTCTTGGGTGAGCAGGTCTTCCAGGAGCTTCTCGTATTTGCCCATCTCAAACACATTGATGTCCGTTTCCACGGTGAAATACGGTACCTGGCGCTCCTCTGCCACGTCCATAAAGGCCCTGTGCCGCTGGTTGGCCAGCATGTCCAGATCCAGGCTGCCGCACATGTGTGCTATCTTCCTGCAGCCCCGCTGCAGCAGCAGCTCCACCGCCATTTTTCCCCCCTGGTAGTTGTCTGAGGTGACATACGGAATGCGGTTGGAGATGAAGCGATCGAAGGTCACCACCGGCAAGCTCAGCTTTTTGTACTCTTCCACCTCCAGGGTGTGGCTGGCCATGATGATGCCGTCCACTTGGTTGCGCCGGAGCATCCAGATGTACTCCTGCTCCTTGGAGGCATCCAGCTCGGAGTTGCACAGCAGCACCTTATAGCCGCGGGCATAGGCATAGGCTTCAACGTAAGCGGTGAGTTCCGCAAAGAAGGGATGGGCCACGGTGGGCACGATCAGGCCGATGATGTTGGAGCGCTTGCGAAAAAGGGAGCGGGCCACCTCATTGGGCTGGTAGTCCAGCTCTTCCATGGCCTGGTAAACCTTGCGGCGGGTGGCTTCGCTGATGTAGCCGCGGTTGTTCAAAACCCGCGATACTGTGGTGACGGATACTCCGGCTCTTTCAGCCACATCTCTGATGGTAGGCATGGGCATCACCTGTGCTGTTGATTTGATCAACATTGTATCACAAATCCCTTACAAGGTAAAAAGGAGGGGCCGCTTCGGCCGCGGCTGTTTATCCCTGTCTGGCCCGGCTCTTGCCCGCTGCCGCCTGCTCCCCGTTTCTTGCTTCCTGCTCCCTCAATGGGGTATACTTAAACCATAAGGCTGTCTAAGGAGAGGATCCCATGGCCATCGTTGAACTGGAGAACGTCAGGAAGATCTATTATCTGGGCAAGACAGAAGTACATGCCCTCAGGGGCGTGTCTTTTTCCATAGAAAAAGGCGACTTCGTCTCCATTGTGGGCCCCTCGGGGTCGGGAAAATCAACCATCCTCAACCTCATCGGCTGCATCGACCAGCCCACGGAAGGTCTGGTGAAGATCAATGGAACTGTTACCGAAGGTCTCACCGACAGGGAGCTCACCAATCTGCGCCACAAGACCGTGGGCTTCATCTTCCAATCCTTCAACCTCATTCCCGTCCTGAACGTCTATGAAAACATAGAATTCCCCCTGCTTTTGGGTAAGGATAGGCCGGGGAAGAAAGAGATGCGGGAGTGGATCATGTACCTGATTGAGGCCGTGGGTCTTGCGGATCATGTCCACCACAGATCTAACGAACTTTCCGGCGGGCAGAGGCAGCGGGTGGCCATTGCCCGGGCCCTGGCCACCAAGCCGGAGATCGTCCTCGCGGACGAGCCCACCGCGAACTTGGATTCCAAGACCGGGCAGAGCATTATCGAACTCATGAAGAAAATGAACGCGGAGCTGAACACCACCTTCATTTTTTCCACCCATGACACCACCATCATGAGCATCGCCGATCATGTCATCCGCCTTCTGGATGGCCAGGTGGTGGAGAACAGCAAGTCGAAGGCTGCGGCAGGTGGGCTCCCATGAGGATCCTCCTGACCATCGCCTGGCGCAACGTGCGCCAGCAGAAGGTGAAAACAACCATTATCGGGCTGATCATGGCCATCGGCATCATGGTCCTGGTGGTGGGCAACTCCTTCATGGACACCGCCGCCTCCGGCATTGAACGCTACTACATCAAGAATTACACCGGCCATCTCATGATCACAGGTCAGACCAAAGGCAACCTCACGCTCTTCGGTTTTCAAGATCTCACCGCCATGGAGCGGCCGGTACCCAGGATTCCCGACTACGGGGAGATCGTGGAGTTCGCCCAATCCCTGCCCTATGTGGCGGCCATCAATCCCCAGGTCTCTGCGACTGCTGTAATATCCAGGGGGGATAACACTTTAGGGGCCACACAGCTTTTCGGCATCATCCCCGGGCAGTACCAGGCCATGTTCCCCGATAACGTGGAGATCCTGGAAGGGCGCTTCTGGGAACCGGGCCAGCAGGGTGTGCTGTTGAACAAAGCCGTGGCTGAACTATTAGAAAGCCAGCTGGGCTTCACCTTAAGGCCCGGCGATAAGCTCTTGTTCACCTCCGTGAGCACCCATACGGGCATGCGCATTAGGGAAGTGGAGATCACCGGGCTCTTCCGCTTCAAACAGTCCAACGTGCAGCTGGACATGGTCTCCCTCATGGACGTTTCCAACGTGCGGGACCTGGCCGGTATGGTGGTGGGCTCCGCGGATCCCGCCCAGCTCACCAGCGAAGAACGCCAGTTTTTGGGTGAGCTGGACGTGGAGAGCATTTTCCAATCCGCCGATTCCCTGTTCACGGAAGTGATCGTGGAGGCGCCGGAAGCAGAGGATGATTTCTGGCTCTCCCTGCTGGAGCAGGCCGAAGGCCCAGAAGCTAGCCTCCAGGAAGATGCGGGAGCCTGGCAGTATCTGCTGGTGCGCCTCACCGATGAGAAGTACCTCCGGCAGGCGGAGCGGGACTTCGCCGATTTCTTCGCGGCCAAAGGCATCGCCGCCCAGACCAGGAACTGGCGGCAGGGGGCCGGGGCCCTGGCGGAGCTGTCCTACGGGATCAAGAGCGTGTTCAACACCATCGTCTTCATCATCGCGGTGGTGGCGGTGATCATCATCATGAACACCCTGGTCATATCCGTAACCGAGCGCATGAGCGAGATCGGCACCATGCGGGCCATCGGAGCCCAGAAGAGCTTCGTGCGCCGCATGATCGTTCTGGAAACCATGCTCCTGTCTGGTATCTCCGGCACGCTGGGCGTGGCCGCGGGCGGTTTGGTGCTCCTGGTGCTGAACAAGATCGGACTTAAGGCCAGCAATGTCTTCTTTGAAATCATCTATGGAGGGCCCGAGCTCCGGCCGGAGCTGTCTTGGTCCGCGGTTGTACTCTCCTTTGTGGTGATTGTGGCCGTGGGCGCGGTCTCCAGCGCCTACCCCACTGCACTTGTCATGCGAACTTCGCCGCTCAAGGCCATGGAAAGCTCGAGGTGATCCCATGTTTACGCTGAAGGTAGCATTCCGCAATATCTCCCGCCAGAAAAAGCGGAGCTTTCTTTTGGCCGGCGCCATTGCCTTCGGTATGCTGGTCATTACCATGATCAACGCCCTCACCGGGGGGTTGGTGGAAAACATCCGGGATAACTTCGCCCATGCCCTGGGGGGCCATGTGTTCATCACCGGCCGGGAGTTCAATGAGCGGGGCCAGATGGTGACCAGGATCCGCCCAGATCAGCGCCTCGATGAACTCTTGACGGAGCACGCGCCGGAAATAACCGCCTTTACGAAGCGCAGCCAAGCCCTGCCTTCCTTGATTTTCGGTTCCAAGCAGACCATGCACCTGGTCTATGGAGTGGATTTCCAGGAGGAAGATAAGCTCTTGAGCAGTCTGGTGGTGACGGAAGGTTCCCTGGAAGATGTGCTCAGCCTGGAAAACGCAGTGATTTTGCCCCAGCCGGCGGCGGAACGCTTAGGGGTGGAGGTGGGGGAAACCATTTTGATCAAGCTGGAGACCCTCACCGGCCAGCACAATGTGGGCGAGCTTCTGGTAACAGCCTTTGTGGAAGACCAGGAGCGCTTCGGAATTTCCGCGGCCTACGTGAGCCGGGCCTACCTAAACAGCCTACTGGGCTTGGGGCCTGAGGAATACCAGATGCTCAATATGTTTCTCACCGACCTAAGCCTGGTGGAAAGCTTCACCCGCTCCTTCCGGGAGGGCCTCCTAGCCCCAGGGGAGGAGCAGGAAGAGGAGGAGCCGGCAGCCACGGTGACCGTGGGTGGAGTGTCCCTGGATCCGGTGCCCCGGCAGGAAAGGATCAGCCGCTGGCAGGGCACGCGCTATCGGGTGATGAACATCAACCAGATCATGGAGCCCGTGGAGCTGGCGGTGGGGGTGTTGAACCGGGTGGGGCTGGTCATCTTCATCATCCTGCTCTTGGTGACCATGGTGGGCATCACCAACACCTTCCGGATGGTTTTGCTTGAGCGCACCAAGGAGATCGGCACCATGCGGGCCTTCGGCATGCACCGGCGGCAGGTGCAGCTGATCTTCCTGTGGGAGGCGGTGCTCCTGGGCCTGGTGGGCTGTGCCGCGGGGCTGGCCCTGTCGGGCCTGATCGTCTTGGTGGTGGGGAACCTGCCCCTCAACGTGGATCCTTCCCTGCAGTTCTTCCTCAAGCAGGGGCGCATCACCTTCCGGCTTTCCCCGGGCAGCGCCCTCTTGAACATGTCCTTGGTGGTCTTCACCAGCTTGCTGGCGGCCTACTGGCCTTCCCGGGCCGCGGCCAGGCTTTCGCCCATTAAGGCACTCAGTTCCCATACTTAGGAGGTTGCCATGAAGAAGATCTATCTGCTGCTCACTGCTGCGCTTCTCGTTTTAGCCCTTTTCCCGCCGGTTCAGGCGGAGGATCTCAGCCAGATTCGGGCCATCTTGGAAAAAATCGACGCCCAATCCCGCTTTGAGGGGACGGACTTTTCCGCTGTGCTCACCCTGATTATCGAAGATCCAGAGGAAGGCATTGAAAAAATGGTGGTGAGGCAGTTCCGGCGGGATGATGGGGAACGCTATCTCCTGCTCATCCAGGAACCAGTGACCCAAAGGGGTCAGGGCTATCTCTTGGAGGGGGACAACCTGTGGTTTTACGACCCCTCCAGCAGGCAGTTCGCCCACACTTCCCTGAAGGAGACGTTCCAGGACTCCGATGTGCGCAACGCCGATTTCTCCAGCACCAGCTGGTCCTCTTCCTATGAAGTGGAAGGCTACTACGAAGGCACCTTAGGCAGTTTCGATGTGCACATCATCGAGCTGAAGGCGGTGGATGATACCGTTCCCTTTCCCTACGCCACGTTGTGGGTGACCAAGGATACCAACTTGGTGCTCAAGGTGGAGGAGTACAGCCTAACCCGGCGGCTCATGCGTTCGGCGCTGTTTCCCAAGTACGCCAAAGTGGGGGAAGCGGTGATCCCTGTGCAGATGGTCTTCCTGGATGAGCTGGTGGAAGGGAAGAAGACCCAGGTGAGTCTCAGTGAGATTTCCGTGGCCAAGATTCCGGACCACGTCTTTACAAAAGCCTATATCGAGCGGGTCAACCGGTAGGAGGGTAATCATGCGGAAGACAGCTTTGCTGAGCGTACTGCTGGTGCTTTTGCTGGCGGGGACAAGCTGGGCAGTTGATTTTGATGAGCTTTTCGGCGGCGACCTCCTGGTGGAGCTGGAGGTGGACGAAGGTGCCCTGGCACCGGAAGAGGCCCTCTTGGTCCAGGACCGCCTGGATCTGGGGGGCAGCTACAACTTCAGCCTCCGGGCCTCCCGTACCTTTAGGGGAGACGCCGAGCCGGAGGACCGTTTCCGGGCTTCCCTGGACAGCCAGCTCTATCTGGACGCCCGGCCGGATCCCAATTTCCGGGCCTTTGGCAAGGTGGGCCTGGGCTATGATGCCAGCGGCGGGGAAGATGCCTTCAAGAGCAAGCTTTTGGAGCTGTTTGCCGACTTCAACTACGACAACAAGGTTTTCTTCCGGGCAGGCAAACAGAATGTGAAGTGGGGCGTGGGCTACTTCTTCAGCCCCGCGGACATTATCAACATCGGGCGCATCGATCCTCTGGATCCAGAAGCGGAGCGGGAAGGCCCGGTGACCTTAAAGGTGCACTACCCCAAGGGCAGCAGCAACTTCTATCTCTACAGCCTATTTGACGGGGTGAAGGAGCTTAAGGAGATCGCCCTTGCCCCCAAGCTGGAGTTTGTGGTGGGCAAAACCGAATTCGGCTTGGGGGGCTTCTACCGGCAGGATGAGCCGCCGCGGCTCATGGCCACGGTGTCCTCTTCCTTTGGGGAGGTTGGCTTTTTCGGGGAAGCGGTGCTGAGTTTCGGGACAGAGCGGGGCTTTTTAGAGCCCCGGGGCCCCGTCTATGAAGTGGTGGAAAGGGACGGCGTGTTCCTCCAGGCCACCGCGGGGGGCATGTACCGCTTCAAAGATGATACCGGACGTTTTGACCTTGCCGCGACGGTGCAGTATTACTTCAACGGTGAGGGGTATCGGGATCAGGAGGGCATCAAAAAGGTCCGCCTGGCCCTTTTGAACCAGCAGCTGCCGCCGGTTGTCAATCCGCTGAAGCTCGGTTCCGTGGCCCTGGTGGGCAGCGGGCGGCACTATGCCGCGGGTGCCTTGAACTGGAACCGCATTCTTGGCTCCAAGCTTTCAGCCAGCCTGCTGCTGACGGCCAACCTATCTGACCAGTCGGGCCTGATCCAGGGCACGCTGCGCCTGCCTGCTGTAGGCAAGATCACCCCCAGCATCGGCGTGGGCACCAATTTCGGTGCCCCCGGCAGCGAGTTCGGGGCGGCGGGGCGCACCAGTCAGGTGTTTGCCGCGGTGACCATCGGTGGTTCTTTCTAGAGGCTAGGCGAAAGTTAAGCGCCTTACTCCAGCTGGAGTAAGGCGCTGATTCGTTAGCGGGGGCTGCCGTGGAGGGAGATGCTCACTTCGAAGGTGCCGATAGAGGTAATGAGCGGCACCACGATAGCCTGTTCGGTGGCCATGGAGAGGGCTCCGTCCGTGCCCACGAAGACCTGAGGCGGTGAGATCTGGCAGGTGAAAGAGTTTTGGGACAGGAGCGTCACCGCATTGCCGCTGATGATGTTGGCCACTTCCGCCAGGGCGGAACTGACAAAGGCATCCAGTTTGGTCATGGGCATTCCGGCCATGATGGTCACCATCTCCAGGGCCATCTCCTTGGGGAAGCTGTAGAGCAGAGAACCCTTGAGATCGCCGGTGACGCCGATGACCACGTTGGCTTCGCTCACGGGCACCAGTTCGTCCACGGCCCGGACCTGCCCCCTCTGCACGTCGAGGTTCAGCATGATGCGGAACACATCGATGGTTGCTTTGTAGAAAGGGTTTATGTATTCGACTCTCATGACTGCCCTCCTTGCGACCGGATAAACACTCCGATCTTCTGATCCTCTTTGCCCACGTGCATGATTAACCAGGTCATGACCCGGGCCGCAAATTCCTGCACCTTTTCTTCATCAAAGCCTTCCTGCTCCACCCGCTGCGCGAAGGCGCGGATTTCCTCCCGGAAAGCGGCGTGGATGGCGGCATGCTTCTCCAGGCCGGGGTAGCCGATCTCTGCCTGGAGCGCTTCCTCGTCCCGGAAGTGGATGACCACATACTCCTTCATAAACTCCAAGGTGGCCTGGACCTGCTCCAGACGCTCCTCCCACGCGCCTTCGTCCTGGACCGCCTTGATGAAGCTGCCCACCCGGTCAAAAAGCTCCTTGTGCTGGGAATCAACTAGGTCTGACCCGATTCGGTAGTGCTCTTTCCACATATCCGCTCCTCACTCCTTTTGGGGGGAGATTCTGCACGCTTTCCCCAACTCCTGCCCGCGCACCCCGCAAATGGGCAAGTTCTGGTATTCACAAAGTTTTTGGACCTGGGCCAGGGAGGAGAGGCAGGGTGCAGCCAGAATAGTGAAAGGAGAGAGGATGGAAAGGAGTGGGCGGGCATGAAGCTGAAAATTGCCGGGCCGGAGCTTCCCCAGATCCCCTGGGAAGAGCGGCCCGCTGGCAGTTCCGACGTGCTTTGGCGCTATTCCAAAAACCCGGTGATCCCCAGGGACCTCATTCCCTGCGCCAACAGCATTTTCAACAGCGCAGTGGTGCCCTACAAGGGTGAGTTCAGGGGAGTGTTCCGGGTGGATAACAAGGCCCGGGAGATGCGGCTCCATGCTGGGCGGAGCAAAGATGGCCTCAGCTGGGAGCTGGACGTGGAACCCATCAGGTTCATCTGCGACAATGAGGAAATCGCCAGGTTCGTCTACGGTTACGATCCCAGGGTGACCTGGATCGAAGATCGCTACTACGTGACCTGGTGCAATTGGTATCACGGACCCACCATCGGCGCAGCCTACACCCATGATTTTGAGCGGTTTTACCAGCTGGAGAATGCTTTTCTGCCCTTCAACCGCAATGGAGTGCTCTTCCCCAGGAAAATAGGGGGGAACTACGCCATGCTCTCCAGGCCCAGCGACAACGGTCACACGCCCTTCGGAGACATCTTCTACAGCGAAAGCCCTGATCTAACCTACTGGGGCAGGCACCGCTTTGTCATGGGCGTTACCGAAGGCTGGCAGTCCACCAAGATCGGAGCGGGCCCGGTGCCCATTGAAACGTCGGAAGGGTGGCTGCTCATCTACCACGGCGTGCTCACGTCCTGCAACGGCTTTGTCTACAGCGCCGGGGCGGCCCTGCTGGATTTGGACCAGCCCTGGAAGGTGATCGCCCGGGCCAAACCGTACATCATCTCGCCCCAGACCTATTACGAATGCGTGGGGGATGTGCCCAACGTAGTCTTTCCCTGCGCGGCCCTGGTGGACAGCGCCACAGGCCGGCTGGCCCTCTATTATGGCGGAGCCGATACGGTGGTGGCGGTGGCCTTCGGCTATGTACAGGAACTGGTGCAGTTTATCAAAGATCATGCCATCTAAGAAAGGGAGGAATAGACATGCGTGACTTTACGTTTTCCAACATCACCAAGATCATCTTTGGCCGGGGAGTGGAGGAGAAGGTGGGCAGCGAAGCGGCGAAATGGGGCCGTAAGGTGCTGCTGCACTACGGGGGCGGACATATTGTCCGCTCAGGTTTGAAGGCCAAGGTGGAGGCCTCGCTGCGGGAAGCGGGCCTGGAGATCGTGGAGCTGGGGGGCGTGCAGCCCAATCCCCGCCTCAGCCTGGTGAAGGAAGGCATTGACCTGGTGCGCCGGGAAAAGATCGACCTGATTCTGGCCGTGGGCGGCGGCAGCGTGATCGACTCGGCTAAAGCCATCGCCATCGGCGTGCCCTATGGGGGCGATGTGTGGGACTTCTACGCCGGCAAAGCCAAGGCGGAAGAGAGCCTGCCCCTGGGAGTTATCCTCACCATCCCCGCGGCAGGCAGCGAATCCAGCCCCAGTTCGGTGATCACCAACGAGGACGGCTGGCTGAAGCGGGGCTACACCGCCAATGTGATGCGGCCCAAGTTTGCCCTGCTCAACCCGGAGCTCACCTTCAGCCTGCCTCCATACCAGACGGCCTGCGGGGTGGCGGACATGATGGCCCACATCATGGAACGCTACTTCACCAACCAGACCGATGTGGGCTTCAGCGACCACCTCTGCGAAGCGGCTTTGCGGGGGATCATCCAGTACGCGCCCCTGGCTGTGCGGGAACCTGAAAACTACGAAGCCCGGGCCAACATCATGTGGGCCGGCACCATTGCCCACAACGACCTGCTGGGCATGGGTCGGGAGCAGGATTGGGCTTCCCACGATATCGAGCACGAGCTCAGCGCGCTCTATGATATTGCCCACGGCGCGGGCCTGGCCATCGTCTTCCCGGCCTGGATGAAGTACGTTTACAAGCACAACCCCAACCGCTTCGTGCAGTTTGCGGTGCGGGTGTTCGGGGTGGACCAGGACTTCTACAACCCAGAGCGGACCATCCTGGAGGGCATCCGGCGCCTGGAGGAGTTCTTCCGCAGCATCGGCCTGCCTACCCGGCTCCAGGATGCCGAGATCCCCGCAGATCGCCTGGAGGAGATGGCCGCCAAGGCCACCAAGAACGACACCCACAAGCTGGGCGGCTTCCTGCCCCTGGGCCAGAAGGACGTTTTGGCCATCTACGAGCTGTGCCGCTAGCTAGAGCCGCCTGAGGACAGTGATGGGGCGGACGATCTCGCCCCTTCCTTCCCCTAGGGGAGCCTTCAGGTCCCAGTCGTTCCACCAGCCGATGAACTCAAAGCGGTGCAGTTTGGTGGCGGCCAGAATGAACTCCTGGGGGAAGATGGCCCTGCGCAGACCCTGGTGCAGGAGGCTGCGCTCCCGCCCCTTTTCTTCGATGGTGAAGAGGATGTTCTCTTCGTAGAGCTGCTGCGGGGCATTGTGGACTCGGGTGGTGTAGCGGGTGGTGACCTTAATGCCCCCGCGGCGCATCACCCAGGTGTCGAAGTTGTGGCTGAGGGGCTCGAAGTCGATGCACCAGTCGAGGAAATATAGGCCGCCTGGTTTCAACCCGGCCTGGGCCGCTGCGAAGTGGCTGAGCAGTTCCTCTGTGTTCTGCACATAGAGGGAACCCATCATGATGTAGAGGAAGTCTGCGGGCTCATCCAGGCGGAAGTCAGCCAGGTTGGCCAGGTAGAACTTTGGAGAATAGCCTCGGCTTGCCGCCTTTTCCTGGGCATACTCGATCATGGTGGGATTGAGGTCCAGCCCCCAGTACTCATAGCCGCGGTCCAGGAACTCCAGCATGTGGGGGCCGTTGCCGCAGGCCAGTTCCAACACTGTCTGCACCGGGATTTTGGAGTACTTGGCCATGGCTTCTTCCATGACATCAACTTCCCCCGGGATGTCCCGGTAGGAAAAGGCTATCTCATAATAATGGGGATAGCTGTAGATGCTTTCCAAACAATCACCTTTTTCTATACCTGAATTGGAGGGAACCTGCCCATGAATCAGGCAACAGCTGTTTTCGGCGGAGGGTGCTTCTGGTGCCTGGAGGCCATCTTCAGTGAGCTCCAGGGAGTGCTGGAAGTGGTCCCCGGCTACAGCGGCGGTCACCTGGAGAACCCCACCTACGAGCAGGTGTGCACCGATCAGACGGGCCACGCCGAGGTGGTGAAGATCACCTACAATCGGGAAGTGATCAGCTACGAGGATCTCCTGCGCATCTTTTTCAGCACCCACGATCCCACCACCCTCAACCGCCAGGGGGAAGACGTGGGCACCCAGTACCGCTCGGTGATCTTCTACGGCAGCGCCGAGGAGCGCCTGACCGCGGAGAAGATCAAAGGGGAGATGGCAGCCCTCTGGGACGATCCCATTGTCACGGAGATCGTCCCCCTGGAGAAGTTCTACCCAGCGGAAGAGTACCACCGGGATTATTTCCGCCGTAACCCCCAGCAGAGCTACTGCGCGCTGGTGATCGCCCCGAAGGTGGCCAAGTTCCGCGCCCAGTTTCAGGAGCGCCTAAAGGCGCGCTGACTGGGGGAAGAGCATGGTGGCGAAGTAGTCCTGGGGCGTTTCCGCCCGGCGGATCAGCTGGGTTGTCCCATCGGAGCGCAGCAGAACTTCCGCTGAGCGGAGCCTTCCGTTGTAATTGTAGCCCATGGAATAGCCGTGGGCTCCCGTATCGTGGATGACCACCAGATCCCCCAGCTCGATCCGGGGCAGCTGGCGGTCGATGGCGAACTTATCGTTGTTTTCACAGAGCCCCCCCACCACGTCGTAGATGTGGTCGTGGGGGTGATCTTCTTTGCCCGCCACCGTGATATGGTGGTAGGCTCCGTAGATGGCGGGCCGCATCAGGTCTGCCGCACAGGCATCCAACCCGATGTAGCTTTTGTGGGTCTCCTTGCGGCGGATGGCGGTGGCGATGAGCTGGCCGTAGGGCGCGAGCATGTAGCGGCCCAGTTCGGTCACGACCGCGGCATCTCCCAGCCCCGCAGGGACCAGGATTTCCTGGAAAGCTGTCTGCACGCCGGCGCTGACGGCGGTGATATCCACCGCCTTCTGCTCGGGATGGTAGGGCACGCCCAGTCCCCCCGAGAGGTTGATGAAGGTGAAGGCGGCCCCTGTTTCCTCGTGGAGTTCCCGCACCACTTGAAAGAGCAGCCGGGCCAGGGCGGGGTAGTAGTCATTGGTGGTGGCGTTGCTCACCAGAAAAGCATGGAGTCCGAACTCCTCCACGCCCAGCTCAAGAAGGGCCCGTACCGCCTCGGTGAGCTGCGGGCGGGTCATGCCGAACTTGGCCTCCGCCGGGGTGTTCATAATGCCGTTGCTCACCACGAAGCTGCCTCCGGGGTTGTAGCGCAGGCACATCTTCTTGGGAATGCTGGGGAGCTTGGCGATATACTCCACATCGGTGAGATCATCCAGGTTGATGATGGCGCCCAACCGGTGGGCTAAAAGGAAATCCTCGAAGGGAGTCATGTTGGATGAGAACATGATCTCCTCGCCCCGGAAGCCCAGGGCCTCCGCGAGGAGGAGCTCCGTGGAGGTGGCACAGTCCACTCCGCAGCCCTCCTCCTTGAGTATGGATAGAATCACCGGATTGGGGTTGGCCTTCACCGCGAAGTACTCTTCAAACCCCTTGTTCCAGGCAAAGGCTTCGTGGAGCCTTTGGGCGTTGGCCCGGATACCGCGCTCATCATAGAGGTGGAAGGGGGTAGGGTATTCTGCTGCGATGGCACGCAGACGCTCTGCATCGACAAAGGGTCTTTTCATGGAAACCTCCACTATTTCTGCAGGATTTGAGCATAAAGAGAACCCAACCCAAACCGGGTTGGGTTGTCCAAAAAAAAGCTCTTTTAGAGGCTGATGGCCAGCTCTAAAGCAATTTCCATCATGTTGGTAAAGCCCACCTGGCGCTCCTGGGGCGGCAGTTCCCTGCCGGTATAGATCTCATCGGAGATGGTGAGCATGCACAGGGCGTTCTTTTTGGCCTTGGCGGCGTTCATGTACAAGGCGGCCGCCTCCATCTCCACCGCCAGTACGCCCATTTCCTTCCAGGAATCGGGCCGGCCGTACTGGTTGTAGAAGATGTCGGAAGAAAGCACGTTGCCCACAAAGAAGCGCTGCCCCTTGGCCTGGGCAATCTGCACGGCCTTGTGCAGCAGTTCCCAGGAAGCGATGGGGGCATAGGTGCCCGGCAGTTTGTACTGATAGGCATAGTTGGAATCGGTGCAGGCACCCATGGCGAAGACCAGATCCATGATCTGCACATCTTCACTGATGGCCCCCGCGGAGCCGATGCGGATAATGTTGTCCACATCGTACATGTTATACAGTTCGTAGGTGTAAATGCCGATGGACGGCATGCCCATGCCGTGCCCCTGTACCGAAACGGGCTTGCCTTTATACAGTCCCGTAAAGCCCAACATGCCCCGGATTTCATTATAACATTTTATATCTTCCAAGTAGGTTTC
>NZ_JBHGXH010000246.1:0-29452 GCF_041936445.1 Candidatus Darwinibacter acetoxidans
TGTTCCAAGGCACCCCCTCGGCTTCCTCCAGACCCCACTGTTGCCAGTGGCGCCCTTGCCTGCTGGTTACCTTCCCGCTGGTTGGGCGGTAGGGTTTCTCTCAACCCATCGGCTCGGTAGACATGCCGGGCGCACCGCGAATGAAGGCACCCTAACGGGTGCCTTCCTGGTATTGTACGCTGATAGCTGGAACTTATCTGTCGACCCAGATGTAGTTCCAAGCGCTGCCTACGGAACCGCCGATGCCGTCCGGGAAGGCGTTGCGCAGATGGTCACGTACAGCCACCATGTTCTCGGAGGTTACGGTGTACAGTAGCGGTACATACTCGGCTACGATGTCCTGGAACTCGTAGTAGTACTCGCGACGAACCTCGGGATCCATGGCTCTTTGGGCCGCCAACCAGACCTCATCAATGCGGGCCTCCCACTCGGTGGCCGGGGTCTCCTGATACGGATACCACATATGCAGGTTACCGCTGGAGAGCCAGACGTTGGAGCCGCCGTTGGGATCGAAGGTTCCAGTGAGACCGATGATGATCGCATCCCACTCAAAGGTATCTGTCAGCTTCTCCACGACCACGTTGAAGTCGATCTGGTTGAAGTTGACCTTGATGCCCAAGGCTGCGAGGTCTTCCTGGAAGAGCTCGCCCACGATCTGGCGGATGGGTACACCTGGGTTGGTGATCAGGTCAAACTCGATGGGGTTGCCGTTGGGGTCGCGGCGGATGCCGTCAGCACCGAGTTTGTAGCCAGCAGCTTCCAGCTTCTCATGGGCCAACTGCAGATCGTATGGATAGATCTTGATGTCCTTCTTCAGGAAGAACTCATTTCTCATGTTGATGGGGCTCCATTGGATGTAGCCCATACCGTTCATGGCCATATCCAGGATGGTTTCCTTATCCACCGCATGGTAGAGGGCCTGACGGAAGTTCACATCGGTGAACCAGGAGAGCTTGGGTTCAGGCACAGCGTTGGGATTCTGGTTCAGGACGATGAAGCTCGTGCCAGGGTTGGGACCAGCCGTGATAATGCTCCAGCGGCTGAAGGGCTCACGATCCACATACTCAGGATACTGGTTGGCCGGAATGCCGATGTAGTCGAACTCACCGTTGAAGAAGGCCAGAGTTGCCGTATCCGAGCTGGGATAGTAGCGGAAGATGACCCTGTTCAGATAAGGTAGGCGGTTGCCCTCCTCATCGAACTCATAGTAGTTGTCGTTCCTGACCAGGATGAGCTCTTGGTCGATGCGGTAGGAAGCGATCTTCCAGGCACCGGTACCAATGATCTGCTCCAGGGGAGTCTCCAGACCCCACATCTCGTGGTAGCGGCCTTCCTTGTGGGCCTCGCCCAGGAGATGCACAGGAACGATGGGTGTCCCGATGCTGAACATGATGGGAGCATGGGGACGCGGCAGGGTGAACTTCACCGTGTACTTGTCTATCTTCTCATATTTCATGGGCTGGCCGTCGATGAGCAAGCCAGTTCTGGAGTTGGAGCCGACAGCCGGGTCATAGACCACGTCAAAGGTGAAGATGACGTCATCGGCCGTGAACTCTGTACCATCGTGCCACTGCACACCGCGGCGCAGGTAGAAGGTTACTTCCGTGCCGTCCTCGCTGATCTCGTACTCCCGGGCCAGCTTGGGCATGACCAAACCGGTGTCACGGTGCAAAGTGACGAGACCTTCGAAGATGCGGTCGGTCACATCGGTACTGGACGTTTCTGCAGCACGATGCGGGTTAAAGGTCTTGGGACCGCTGGCGCCGCCATGGACAGTCATCGTACCGCCGTAACGGCCCACTTCCATACCGAATTCTTCAGCCAGGTTGATAATTCTCGGATCAAGCAGCTCTACAGCGCTGGCCACTCCAGCACCGATGATCAGTGTCAAGAGCAGCGTCCAGATGAAGATATGTCTTTTCATGGTCTTATTATATTCCCCCTTTTAAAGATTTTTTAAAAGAATTGGTTCTTGCTGTACCTCCCTTCTTCAGGCGCTATCACTACTCCTTCCAGACGAAATTCATGTACAATTTCGGCGCAGTTTGCCAAAATGGTCGAGTTAGGATACTTACTATAATACGACCGAAAAGCCCTATGTCCTGCCGAACGCACAGACTTTATTCCCAGAACAGCGGCTTAACGGCCTTTACATTCCAGACACAAGGGAAGGTTCGACAAAAGGGTGGAATCTCCATTCCACCCTCAAACGTTTCACGGGGTCTGTTAGACGGTGCGACTCCTGGGGTCCAGGGCATCCCGCACGCCGTCCCCGAAGAAGCTGTAGGACAAGACGGTGATGAAGATGAAGAACCCTGGCACCAACAGCCACGGATAGCGGGTCAGCGAAGAGAGGTTCAACGCTTCGGAAAGCATATTGCCCCAGCTGGCCACCGGATGCTGAATGCCCACCCCAATAAAGCTCAAGCCCGATTCCGACAGGATAAAGCCGGGAATGGACAGGGTGGCGTTGACAATCACATAGCTCATGGTATTGGGCAGAATATGCCGGATAATGATGCGCGGCTGAGACGCGCCTATGGCTTCCGCCCCGGCCACAAACTCACTTTTGGCGATGGACAAGACCATGCCCCTGATCACCCGGGCCAAGCCTGCCCAGCCGATGAAACCGAGAATGGCCACGATGAGCATGAAGCGCTGGTCCGGCGGTATGTTGGTGGGCAAGACCGCACTGAGGGCCAAGAGCAGGTAAAAGCTGGGTATGGAGATGATGATCTCGGCGATCCTCATCATGAGGTTGTCTACCCACCCACCGAAATAGCCGGAGACGCCTCCGTAGATCAAGCCGATGGACAAACTGATCACCAAGCCGATAATGCCAATAAACAGCGAACGCCTGCCGCCGTAGGCTAGGCGGGAGAAGATATCCCGGCCGTAGCGGTCCGCGCCGAAGAGATAGATCTTGCCAGGAGCATCTACCCCAAAGAGGCGGATGTCCGTTTCAAAGCCCAAGAAGCTGTATTTGTCACCGCGCACGAAGAAGCGAATGGGATACATGGTGCTCGTATCCTCTTCATAGATGTTCCTTAAGGTGTCCACCCGCTTGTACTCATAGACAAAGGGCCGAACCAGTTTGCCCTCGTGGAAAATATGGATCTTGGTGGGTGGATGGTAAGTGCGCCGGCGATCCGACGTCAGTTCACTGTAGGGTGCAAAAAAGTCCGCGAAGATGGCGAAAACATGCAAGAGGATGAGCACCCACATACCCATAAGGGCCAACCTGTGCCGCCGCAGTTTGCGCCAGGCCATTTTCCAGGGCGAGCGCAGGGCACCACCGTTGCCTTGAAAGTCCACTTGATGATTGCTCCGATTGTTCTTCTCCATGACCTATCCCCCTCACTCATACCGGATCCGCGGGTCGCTGGCGGCCAGTAATACGTCCGCGGTGAGATTACCCAAAATCAGCATGATGGCACCGATGACCAGGTTGCCCATGACCAGGTAGTAATCTTGACCCTGCACCGCATTGAGCATCAGGCTGCCGATCCCCGGCCAGTTCATGACGATTTCTGTGAGCGATGCTCCGCCTAAAATGCCCCCCAGCTGAAACCCGAAGATGGTGATCAGGGGATTGATGGCGTTGCGCACCGCGTGCTTGTAGATCACAACCCGCTCAGCTAAGCCCTTGGCCCGGGCGGTGGTGACGTAATCCTGCCGCAGCACATCTAAGAGATTGGAGCGCATGTAGCGCATGAGGCTGGCCAGCGTACCCGTGCTCAGCACGATCACCGGCAGCACCATGTGCCGGGCCAGGTCCACCACCTTTTCCCAGAAGGTGAACTCCGCGAAGTCTATGCTGGTCATCCCGCCAATGGGCAGCCCCCACCCCCTGGTGAGGTTCAAGTATAACAACAGCAACCCTAAGAACCAGTTGGGAATGGACACCCCGATAAAGGCGAAAAAGGTGAGCAGCTTATCGCTCCAGGAATACTGATTAACCGCGGAATGAATGCCAATAGGTATAGCGAGCGCCCAGGCCACGATGAGGGAAACGACCGTGAGGAGCAGGGTGTTGAACACACGCTGCTTAATCACCCACGTGACCGGGGCATGCCAGAGGAATGAGTGCCCCATATCGCCTTTGAACATCTGGGTAACCCAGCGGAAAAACTGCTTGTAGGGGGGCTGGTCCAGCCAAAAACGGGCCCGCATGGCCTCCATGATCTCATCGGTCACATCTGGGCTCAGGGCCATCGTCGTCAGGGCATCGCCGGGAGCCATCTGCATAATGAAAAAGCTGAGTGACGAGATGCCCAAGAGCATGGGAATGACGTAGATAAGTCTCCGTAAAATGTATCGATACATTACCTCTCCGACCTCCTCATTAACCAGGGGCGTGCCCCCCGCCGGGCACCAGCCAGGGCGAGAATCCCAGCTGCCGCCAGGCATGTTCACTAATATTCTCGTTTAAGCCGAAAAATCCTGCTATGGCCCAGAATTACCAGGGCAACGCTATCCTCATAGGAACAGGGCCCGCAGGGAAGAATCCAGGTGAGGAGGTGGAGGTTTGCTCACGTTTTTCCGCCAGGTGTCACCAGGATGGTCACGAAAAGAGAGCGATGCAATTCTCCAAGAGCTTTCCTACGGTCAGTTTACAGTCCAGGTCCTGGCCGATGGATTCAGGCAGGTCATGGCCCATCTGCGGGCAGGGAAATTCGACACCTGGGGCTGGTACCAGCTGGCCAGGCGCGCCGATGAGCTGGCGGCAGTGCAAAACCAGGCCCCGGGCCTTTTGGCCCTGGAGCATCTCAAAGAACGGTGGCAGCAGGCGGGAGTTATCCCCTACGAACACCAGATCAAAACAGCGGAGAGGGTGATCCACTCCATGCACGGCCAGGCCATCCTAGCCGACGAAGTTGGCTTGGGAAAGACCGTCGAAGCCGGCTTGATCCTCAAGGAATACCTGCTGCGGGGCCTGGTGAAAAAGGTACTCATCCTCACCCCGGCCAACTTGATCTGGCAGTGGTACCAGGAGCTCTATGAGAAGTTCGGGATAGCCGCGGGTATTCAGCGCACCAGGTGGGATTGGGAGTATGCCAACGTGTTGATCGCCTCCATCGATACAGCCAAACGGGAACCCCATGCCTACATCATCGCGGGGATAGTCTACGATCTACTCATCGTGGACGAGGCCCACAAACTGAAAAACAGCTCTACCGCCAGCTACCGCTTGGTCAATTCTATTCAGAAGAAATACTGTTTGATGCTCACGGCCACACCCGTGCAAAACGACCTTAAGGAGCTGTACAACCTCATCGGCCTGATCAAGCCCGGCCAGCTGGGCAGCTATCAAACATTTAAGAAGCGCTTCATGGCCGCCAAGCGGACACCGAAAAACCCCGCAGAACTGCGGCGAATCCTGGATCAAGTGATGATCCGCAACCGGCGGGAGGAAGGGGAGATCCGCTTCACCGAGCGCATCGTCCACCCCCTGATCGTCACCTTGGGACCCAAGGAGCAGGAAATCTACAAGCGGGTCACGGAGTTCATCAAGGCCCGGGGGCGGCGCACGGGGCTAGGCAACATGCTGCCCCTGATCACTTTGCAGCGGGAAGTATGCTCAACTTTTCTGGCCACCGCCCTCACGCTGGAGAAAATGCTGGTGGGGCTATCCCAAGATGAGCTGGCCGAGGCGGCCGCTCTGCTCAAGGATCTGGCGGAAGTGAAGCAAAACAGCAAATGCGATGCTCTGGAGCGCCTGGTGGCCCAGTTCCGGGATAAAGCCATCATCTTCACGGAGTACAAAGCATCTCAGGAGTACATCCGTTACAGACTGGAAAAGGCCGGCTACCGCACCCTGGCCTTTGACGGCAGCCTCTCCCGGGGCCAAAAGCAGTACGTCCGCCACCTCTTTCAAAAGGACGCCCAGTTTCTGGTGAGCACCGAGTCGGGGGGTGAAGGGCTGAACTTCCAGTTCTGCAACCTGGTGGTCAACTTCGATCTCCCCTGGAACCCCATGCGCCTGGAACAGCGCATCGGCCGGGTCCATCGCCTGGGGCAGACCCGGGATGTGCACATCTACAACTTGATCACCAAAGGTACGGTGGAAGAGCACATCATGTACCTGCTGCATCAGAAGATCAACATGTTCGAGTCCATTATCGGCGAGCTGGATGCCATTCTCCTCCACCTCAATCTGGGGAGCTCCTTTGAGAGCGAAATCATGAAGATCTTTTTGGAACACGAAGAAACTGAGCAGATCCGCAGGCAGCTTGACCAGCTAGCCCGGCGCATCCTCCAGGGCCGCGCCGCTGTTAAGGCATCCTCTTGGGAGGGGTTACTATAAAACAACTCGTCTTCGATTTTTTTGAACTCCTGGGTCTCAGCCCCGTAGAGATCCACCCAGGGATCTGGCAGGTGCAGGCCGATGAGGCCCTCATGAAGGAACTGGATGGCTGGCGGGCCCAGGCCAGACTGCTGCAGTTCACCTGGGATCGAGATTTGGCTGCCGCCTATGGCGCTGAGCTCATCAGCCCGGGGAGCTACCGCCTGGCGAGCATCCTGCGCCTCATCCGCCAGCAGGGCATCCTCAGCCGGGCCCACATCCCCCACCACTTCTTCCACGAGCCCAGCATCCGCAAAAAGGTCTTGGCTGCTTTTGGCACTGAAGGGCGGGCGTACCTACTCACCAGCTCGGCCAGGTACGGCCAGTACCTGCAGCTGGAAATCTCCGTGGAGGCCAGGGGGCTGCAAAAAAAAGAGAGCCTCCACACGGTAATTGTGAATCTCTCCTCGGGTCAAGTATTGAAGTTCGCCCTACCCCCACACCTGCTGCAGGCCGGCGGGGTGGAACCAGAGCTGATCAACAAGCGGAAGTGCAGTCTAAAACAGGCCTACCTGCGGGCGGCGGAGCACCTCAGCCGGGAATTCGCCGGAGAGGACCAATCCTGGGCCCAGAAGGCCCGGGAAAAAATGGCCCTGGAAGAAGAAAAGCTCCAGGCATTTTTCCAGGGAAAGACCTCGTCGCCAGAATTTGCCGCCAAGCAGGAGGAGCTGCGGCGGAGACTGCAGCCTGTGCTCGCCATCAATGCCCTGAGGGCCGCGCTGGTGTACGCGCCGCTGTTCCACTACCGCCTGGTGGTGGTAAGCGCCGGAGGCCGCGAACGAACCAAAACCGCTACCTACGACCCCATTGCTAATCTATGTGCGCTTGACTAGATCGTGGGCCACCCGTGAAATGGGTCCTGCACCCATCACCAAAACCAAATCCTGCGCCGTCAGCCAGTCCCGCAGGAAAGGCACCACATCTTCCTGCTGGGGAATATGGTAAACGTTCTTGGGCGCGTTGCTTTCCCGAACGCGGTCCGCCAAAGCAGCGGCACTCACCCCAGGGATGGGTTTTTCAGGCGGCGGAGCGTAGATATCCGTAATGATGACCACATCCGCTTCCCGAAAGGCCTGGGCGAAGTCCTCAAACAGGAGTTTCGTCCGGGAGTAGCGATGCGGCTGGAAAACTGCCACGATGCGCCTGGTGGGCCAGCCCTCCCTGGCAGCCTTGATCACAGCAGCAACTTCCGTGGGATGATGGGCGTAGTCATCCACCACCAGGGCACCACCGATGGTACCCAGGATCTCAAAACGCCGCTTGGCCCCGGTGAACCGGCGCAGGGCCCTCTGCATCTGGGGGATGGATAAACCTATGTGGTGGCATACTGCGATGCAGGCCAGGGCGTTGGACACGTTGTGCCGGCCAGGGACATTGAGCACGAAATCGGCGAAGAACTCTCCAAGGCGGAACACCCTGAAGACCGACCTTTCCTGCTCCAACTGCAGCACCTCTGCCCGCCAGTGAGCCCCGGGCGAAAAACCGTAAGTAACGCCGTCGTATTCCTGACTGATGGAGGCGGCCACCGGGTGATCCATGCCGATGAGGCGCAAGCCGCCGGGCTGACAGTTGCTGAGGAACCGGCGGTAGCTGGCAATCAAAGATTCAAAGGTGCCGTTATAGTTTTCCAGATGATCCGCTTCAATGCTAGTCACCACGGAAACCTCCGGCCGGTAGCGGAGGAACGAGCCATCGCTTTCATCTGCTTCCGCGACCACAAACTCCCCCCGGCCGTACTTGGCCCCCGGGCCGAAGGGCGCGAAATGCGCGCCAATCAGCACAGTTGGATCTGTGCCGGCCATTTCCAAACAAAGGGCGATCATGGAAGTCACGGTGGTCTTACCATGGGCACCGCTCACTGCTATCCCCCGCCGGTTGTTCAACAGCTGGGCCAGAACTTCAGAGCGGTGCAGAACATCGATACCTTTCTGGCGTGCCGCAACAATCTCCGGATTTTGCACGGGAATGGCACTGGAGTAGATCACTCTGGTAGCCCCGTTGACGTTGGCGGCCGAATGGTTGAAGTATACTGTCGCTCCTAGTTTGATCAAATAATCGGTGGTCTCTGAAGGCTGCAGGTCAGAACCGCTAACCTTGTGCCCCATCTCCAGAAAAACCTTGGCTAACGGGCCCATGCCCGTCCCACCGATACCAATGAGGTGTATATGCTGGTTCATTTAGGTCACTCCCAATGACTACTTGCCAAATCACTCCACAAAGGGCTCCAACACCCTGGCCAACAGCCGGGCTGAAGCTACGGCCTCTTCCAGAGTATTCCCCCGCCAATCGCCGATCAAGACCATGATACTGTTGGGATGCAGCTCCCCGCTGTAATCGGACTTGAACACCCGCACCCCTCTGGTCACGCCTGGATACTGCTGCTCCAGTGCATCGCTGACTTTTTGCGCAAAGCGGAGATTCTCTTCCAAGAGATCGTTGTCTTTGTCACCTACCACGAAGAGGATCTTGGCCACATCCATACCATTCGCACGGGCTTTGGTGTAATCGTCCGGCTTGTCTTGGAGGCCGTCGCGATGCAGATCTAAAACCACCTGCACAGTTGGATTCGCAGCCAAAAGCTCACTTACCTTCTTTTCCGAATTAAGGAAAGCTTCGCTGTAGCGCGGCTGGTCGTGAATGGTCTGGTCGTGAATGGCTTTGATGCCCAAAAGAGCCAGCTCCTCCACAAAGGCTTCGCCCACCGCGACCACATCGCCCTTCCCGCCCCGCTCGTGGCTGTCTTTAGGCTTGTAGTTCTCAGAAGCATGGCTGTGGAAGACCAGTACCTTGGGCACTTCCTCCACCGCCTCTCCCTGCGGTGGCGCTGGATCCTCCACCTTAACTACTGGGGGACGCGGTGCTTCTTCTTCCTTATCCCCAGGCATGAAACCGAAAAAGCGCGCTCCCACCACAGCCACCACGATCAGCGTTACAACAATAAATAAGAGGCCAGGGCCATTCTTTTCAGTTTTTCCCACTCTAGCCATCGCTATTCCCCCTTCCACAACACTATATGCGGAAGGGGAACGAATTTATGCTCGGCTATTTCCAAGCTCCTGCAAAAGCCTGTCTATTTCTTCCACGGCGAAGCGGTACCGTTTGCTGCAGAAGTGGCAGACAACCTCCACCGGTTCACCTCTGTCCACAAGTTCCCGCAGCTCGTCCGCGCCCAAGGTGACCAGCCCCCGTTCAAACCGCTCCCGGGAGCAGTCGCAGAAAAACTGCACCTCCTGCCGGTCAATAAAGCGCAGTTCCAGCCCGGCGAAGATCTCCTCCACAATGGCCTCCGGGCTGCGTTCACTGGCAAACAGGGAACTTACTTCCGTCATCACCTGCAGGCGCTCTTCCAGCTCCGTGATGAAGATTTCATCTTCCGCGGCTTCCGGCATGAGCTGCACCACAATACCGCCGCTGCCCAGGGGCACGCCATCGGTGCCCACCAAAACACCCACCAACACCGCGGAGGGCGTCTGCTCCGAAACGGCGAAATAGTAGGCGAAATCATCGCCGATCTCACCGGTCTGCAGCGGCACTGTTCCATAGTAGGGCTCCTTTAGCCCCATGTCGCGGATGACGTGCAGGTACCCCTGCCCCACCGCCTCACCAACCGACAGTTTCCCCGAGGAGTTCAAGGGCAGCTCCACGTGGGGATTGCCCACATAGCCCTTCACCTGACCCCGGGAGTTGGCGGAGACCACAATGCCCTGCAAAGGGCCATCGCCTTTGATCTGAATGGTCAGCGTCTCATCGGCTTTCAACATGGCCCCCAGCACCAGTCCCATGGTCAGGGTACGCCCCAGGGCCGCGGTGGCCACAGGGGTTGTGCGGTGTACCCTCTGTGCTTCAGTGACCACACCGGTGGTGCGCACAGCCAGAATCCTGGCTTGATTGGCTCCGAGCATGGCCCGGACTAGATAATCCCTGCTGTTCAACCTAGTTCCCCCTAAGCATCATCCAATACGCTAAATAGGCTGCCCCGGCTAAGAGCACAATAAGCACGGCGAAGCGGATCAGAAAACGGGTCCGGCGCGCCCGGCGGGCCCGCTCCCTCCGCTCGCGGATACTGGCGCTGAGATCGTCTACCCGCAGGGTGGATTCCCTGGGTTCCACTTCCACCTGCAGCTGGTCTTCCACCCCCAAGGCCCTGGCATAGGTGCGGATAAACGGCCGTACATAGGCTTGGTCCGGCAGTAAGTGATACTGTTCCTCCTCAATGGCCTGCAAAAACTGGGGCCGAATTTTGGTGCGTTCGGCCAGCTCCTCAATGGTCAGGCCTTGCTCCACCCGGGCCTTCTCCAGCAGTGACCCCACTCCCATCATCGTCCTCACCTTTCTTCCAAAACTGCTTTATCCACCAAAACCTCCCGTGGCTTGCTGCCCTGGTAACCGCCGACAATCCCCCGCACCTCCATAATATCGATCAGGCGCGCCGCCCGGCTGTAGCCAATGCGGAAGCGGCGCTGGAGCATGGAGATGGAAGCCTGGCCATTCTCCACCACCAGGCGGATGGCGTCCTCCAGCAGTTCATCCTCCTCGTCCTCCCGGAGGCCAAGTTCAGGGGCCTGTTCCACAATGTCTTCCTGGTAGTCGGGCTCCCCCTGCTCCTTCCAGTACTTAACAACCGCCTCCACTTCCTTATCGGAAATCCAGGCACCCTGGGCCCGCACGGGCTTGGAAGCCCCGATGGGGTAGTAGAGCATGTCCCCCTTACCAATGAGCCGCTCCGCCCCGCCCATATCCAAGATGGTGCGGGAATCTACCTGGCTGGATACGGCAAAGGAGATGCGGGAGGGCACGTTGGCCTTGATCAGACCTGTGATCACGTCCACCGACGGCCTTTGGGTGGCGATGATCAGGTACATCCCTGCAGCCCTGGCCATCTGCGCCAGGCGGCAGATGGCATCCTCCACCTCCGCCGCGGCCACCATCATCAGATCCGCCAGCTCATCCACGATCACCACCACATAGGGCAGATGCTCCCGCTCCTCTTCCGGGGACCCTTCTTTATACCATTCGTGATACATCTCAATATTCCGCACCCCCACCTCGGCGAAGAGCTCGTAGCGGCGCTCCATCTCCCCCACCGCCCAGCGCAGGGCGATGGCGGCCTTCTTCGGATCGGTTACCACCGGCGAGATCAGGTGGGGAATGCCGTCGTAGGCGGAAAGCTCCACCCTCTTGGGATCGATCATCAGCAGTTTAACCGTATCCGGCGTGGTGCGGAACAAGAGGGAGGTGATGACGCAGTTTAGGCAGACACTCTTCCCCGACCCGGTGGCCCCCGCAATGAGCACGTGCAGCCACTTCTTCAAATCGGCGATCACCGGCTGGCCGGCGATGTCTTTGCCCAAGGCCAGCGCCACCGGCGAGGGATGCTCAGCAAACTCGCGGCTCTCTAGAACGTCCCGGAGCAGCACCAACTCCCTTTCCTTGTTGGGCACCTCAATACCCACCACAGGTTTGCCCGGGACAGGGGCTTCGATGCGCACATCCTCCGCAGCTAAAGCCAGCGCCAGATCATCCGCGAGGGAGGTGATCCTGGAAACCTTAATCCCCGGTGCCGGCTGCAGCTCGTAGCGGGTAATCACCGGCCCCTGGGATACATTCACCACCTTAGCCTCAATCCCGAAATTGGCCAAGGTTTCCTCCAATAGATCCTGCTGCAGCTCCGCGCCCCGGCGGGATCTGCCGCCGCTTTTCCGCAGAAGGCTGGTGGGAGGCAAAAGATAGGCACCCTGCCCCTCCCGGGAGGGCAGGTTGAGTACCAGCTGTTCCACAGGGGCTTCCTCCGGCTCTTTCCTGGCAGTTTCCCGTTTCTTGGGCTTCGCCACCGGCGGGGCAGGCTCGATCTCCGTTTCCACAACTGCCGGCTCCTGAGAAACGGCCTCGGGCGGCTGGGCCTTTTTACGCCTGGTGCGTTTGGCTGGCCGCCTCTCCTTCTTGGCGCGCTCGCTGCCGCTCTGGCCGCGCCACCAGCTGCGCACAGCCCTTTGCAGGTAGCTTAGGAGGCGGCGTAAGAGATCGATCAGCGAGATCTCAAAGAAAAACATAATGCCCAGCAAGGCCGCGGTACCGACCACTATGTAAGATCCGTGAATGCCAAAGGCGTTGTAGCTTAGAGTTAAAAGCACGGCGCCCAGCACCCCGGCCCCCTCCCCCTTCAGTCCGTAGCCGATCTCCTCCCGCAGGCTGGGGGGAAATTGATAGCCCCGGTAGTAAAGCATGTGGAACACTAAGGTCACCGCGCCAACGAGGAGCAAAAGGCCCGCCTGGGACTGCCAGGAAAGGGCCCTCTTGCTACCGAGGAAGAGCTGCACAGCCGCCGCGGCAAAGAGCAGCACAAACAAAACGGCCAGATCGCCGAAGCACATGCGCAGAACGGACCGCAGGGGAATGCCAACCCGGCCGGTTGTGTCCACGTACAAAGAGAGCAGACAGAAGGCGGAGAAGGCCAAAAGCAGAATGCCCCCCACTTCCCTGGCTTTGATGCCGCTATCCTTCCGGGTTCCAGATTTTCCCCTCACGTCTTCACCCCTTCCCTTCCAAGTTCTACGCGGGGGCGTTAAACCCTACTTGCCCAGCTAATTATCTCTCTTTCCGCAGCTGCTGCACTTCCGCGATGAAGCTGTCCACATCCTTGAACTGGCGGTACACGGAGGCAAAACGCACATAGGCAACATCATCGATCTCCCGCAGCTTGTCCATGACCAATTCGCCAATATAGGTGGAAGTGACCTCCCGGTCCAACCTGGACCGCACCTCCCTTTCCACCTCATCCACTGCCTTCTCGATGGTCTCCGAGGAGATGGGCCGTTTCTCGCAGGCACGGAGTATGCCGTTGAGAATCTTGGCGCGGGCGAAGGGCTCCCGCCGGCCATCCTTTTTTACCACGAGAAAGGGCATTTCATCGACGCGTTCGTATGTAGTAAAACGCCTGTGACAGGCGGTGCATTCCCTGCGGCGCCGGATGGAACCTCCCTCTTCTGTCTGCCGCGAGTCCAAAACCTTGCTATCCGGGTGCAGGCAAAACGGGCAGCGCATCTACGTCCCCTCCAGTATTGTGCGACCAATGTTTACTTTATTATACAGTAAATGGCTCACCTTTTCCATGTTCTGTTTTTCACCAACACCACATCCACGCCCACCAGGACGATATCTCGCCAGGGGATCTCCTGATCCGTGCGCCGGGCCAAAAAGAAAAAGCCAAAGGGCCTGGCCTCATCCACAATTAGCGCCTTGATGCGCCCCGTCTCCGGGTCCAGGTCCACATCGCAGACGTTCCCTAGATAGCGGCCTTCGTCCACGTTGATCACGTCCAGCCTGCGCAGGTCGGAAGTGGTGATCACCTTCATGATCCGCCCCCCTTTTGCTACCTAAGTATATGCCTGGAGGGCAAAAAAGAAACGGCAGCGGGGCCGTTTCTGACTGTACGTTGAGCTTTCCCAATCGGCTTAGCGGGCCAGGGCGGAAAGACCTGCCGCCGATGCCTGCCACCAGCTCTGGAACAAGCGGGCATAGCGGGTCTGCACCACCTGGTCCCACAACCTGGAGCGGAGCACGAAGCTGCGTCCTCCCTCCCCAGGGCCTTCCTTGTGGTCCACCTTCACCAAGTTGGGGCTGGTCCCCTCCAGTTCCGCCAGGCAGAGCGGGGGGAAGAGGATGCACCACCAGTTGTCGCCCTGGGCTGCTCCGATTTCCACCCGCAGGGCATCATACCTGCCCTGGGGCAGCAGCAGTTCTCCGTAATCCCGCTCCGGGAAGAGATAACTGCCCAGCTTAATCGCGACTGGATAGTCGTACCCGCTGGCCCAAACCGCCTCCTGGGCAGAGCGCTCCAGCGTTTGGAGATTATGTACCAGCAATGTGTAAGCTTGGTCCCGTTCTGCAACCTCACCTAGAATACGCTTGGTTTCCAATAACACAGCATCCCGCACCTTCAGTTTCAGCTCTTGATCCTGGGGCAGATTGCTGTGGGCCACGACATGAAGGCGAATCAAGTCCTGAGCAAAGGCTTTATCGCTATGAAGACCGCGCTGTAAGGCAGAGAACAGACCGAAGACAGCGGTTCCTACACACAGCAGCGCGCAGCAGACCAAAAGGCGCGCTTTACACTCCTGCGACATTGGAAGCTTCCCTCCTCTAAGATGTAGCCATATACTTGCGCAGATGCCGCAGGGCGGCCTTTTCCAACCTGGAAACCTGCGCCTGGGAAATCCCGATTTCTTCAGCTACTTCCATCTGGGTCCGGCCTTCGTAAAAGCGCATGGTGAGAATCAAGCGTTCCCGCTCGCCTAAGTTTTCCATGCCCTCCTTGATGCTCACCCCTTCGATGAGGCGCCGCTCGGTGTTCTTTTCGTCGCTGATCTGGTCCAGCACAAAGATGGGGTCGCCTCCATCGTTATAGATGGGCTCAAAAAGGGAGATGGGCTCTTGAATGGCATCCAGGGCAAAGACGATTTCCTCCCTGGGAATCTGCAGTTCTTCGGCGATCTGCCCAATGGAAGGCTCCTGCGAATAGCGGTTGGCTAAAGCATCCCTGGTCTGCAGGGCTTTGTAGGCGATATCCCTAAGGGAACGGCTCACCCTGATGGGATTGTTATCCCTCAGATAACGCCGGATTTCGCCTATGATCATGGGCACTGCGTAGGTGGAGAACTTAACGTTTTGGTTGAGGTCGAAGTTGTCAATGGCCTTCATGAGGCCGATGCAGCCCACCTGGAACAGATCATCCACATATTCGCCCCGGTTGTTGAACCTTTGGATCACGCTCAGCACCAAGCGGAGGTTGCCCTGAACCATCTCTTCCCTGGCCTTTTGATCCCCTTCCTTGATTTTGGCCAGGAGTTCCCGCATCTTGGCATTGGGCAAGACTGGCAGCTTAGCGGTGTTCACACCGCAGATCTCCACCTTGTTCATGTCCTCTCCCTCCTGCACATGCCGATTACAAAGTTCAGTATTGCCACCTCTGGGCAGATCTATTCCTTTTTGCTGGGCAACCTCTATATGGAAGGCGTGGTTGGGGTGGAAGATAATTCCCGCCCAGTTGTACGTTTAAGGAAGGACTTTTATGCTTTTAGCGCTAATATTCTGGCAAACACCCTTTTTAAGGGGGAGCATTCTATGCTTGAGTACACGTTGTACGTTGATGTTTGGCTCTTGCGGCTGAGCTGCAATTTCGTTTTTGAATACCTCCTCTTGTGGGCCACAGCAACCATCACACATACACAGACCACCGCCTTCCGCCTGGTTTTGGGTTCCCTCATCGGAACGGTACACTACCTACTCTACCTGGCAGCCAGCGTCGGCCTGATTCCCCTCTACGGCTTATGGAGATTCTTCCCCGTTGTGGTTTTGGTATCCGCAGCCATGCTCTTTGCCGCCTTCTATCCCATTTCCTGGAGAAAGCTGCTCACGGCCGCGGGCTATTTCTACACCATCGGCTTTGTAGCTGCCGGCATGGGGCTGGCCAGTGCCTATCTCTTTGGAACCGGCGATGCTCCAGCCTTCACCCTGGGCACCTTGGTTTCCATCCTGGCCATCCTGCTCATCGCCGAACTGGGCTGGGGGATCGTCCACGAACGGGTGGTGCGGGCTGTGTACCGAGTCCCAGTGGAGATCTCCTGTGACGGGCAGAAAATCAAAATGACTGCCCTGGTTGATACGGGCAACCATCTCAAAGACCCGCTCAACCGGCAGTCGGTAATTATCGTGGATGCTCAAGCGCTGAAGAACATGCTGCCCCCCGATGTGTTCGCCATTACCCTCTCCTTAGAAGCGGGCGATCCTGCCGCTTTGGAGCAGCTGACCGAGCTGCAGACCTGGCGTACCCGCCTGAGGCTCATTCCCTTTAACTCCATCGGCCGGACTAACGGCATGATGCTGGGCTTCCGGCCCGATGAAGTGAAGATCGGGGCCCGCAGCCTCTTGGGGGATTTCCAGCCCACAGTTGCCCTCCACCCGTATAATCTCGACCCCCACGGCGAGTACAGCGCGCTGGTCCCCCCGCACCTCCTGGAAGACTCCCTGCAGGTGGAAGGAGGCGAGGCTTATGCTACCACTTCTTCAGACATTCCCTCTTAAGGCCCGCCTGCGCTTCATCCTGGTTCTGCACCGGCTTGGGCTAAGCCCGAAGGTTCATTACGTTGGCAGCAATGAAGTCCTGCCTCCACCCCTGACCAGTGAGGAAGAACAGGAACTGCTCATGCGCCTGCAGGCCGGCGATCTGTTGGTGAGGACACCCCTCATTGAGCGCAACCTGCGCTTGGTGGTGTACATCGCCCGCAAGTTCGAGAACACCGGTATCCACATTGAAGACCTGGTGTCCATCGGCACCATAGGCTTGATCAAGGCAGTGAACACCTTCGACCCCAGCAAGAACATCAAGTTGGCCACCTACGCTTCCCGCTGCATCGAAAACGAGATTCTGATGTACCTACGGCGCACCAGCAAGTTAAAGGCGGAAGTATCCTTTGATGAACCCCTCAACGTGGATTGGGATGGCAACGAGCTGGTCCTAGCGGATGTGGTGGGCAGTGAAAGCGACGTCTTGCGCCACATTGAAAAAGAAGTAGACAAAGCCCTGCTCGCTGCCGCTTTGCAGCAGCTCACAGGGCGGGAAAAAAAGATCATGGAACTCAGATTCGGGCTGAACTGTGAGAAAGAGCGCACCCAGAGGGAAGTGGCGGATCTTCTGGGCATCTCCCAAAGCTACATTTCGCGCCTGGAGAAGAAGATCCTCAAAAAGCTGAAACGTGAGATGAAGAAGATGGAATAACCAGTGCCTCAGCTTTCACGCTGAGGCCTTTACTTACCCCTCCGCAAGAAGGCGGGAATATCGATGGGCGCATCGGTAAAGGGCCGCACATCCAATTCCTTGGTGATGCGCAGATTATCCCTGGCGCTGGGGGCATCAAAGCCGGTGGCGATCACGGTTACCCGGATGGTATCGCCCAGACTTTCATCGATGACCGCACCAAAGATGATGTTGGCATCGGGGGCTGCCGCCTGCGCCACAGCTTCCGCCGCCTCGTTGACCTCAAAGAGGCCCAGATCGGAACTGCCGGCAATGCTGAGCAGGATTCCCTTGGCGCCGTCAATGGAAGCCTCCAGGAGGGGACTGGAAATGGCCTGCTGAGCAGCCTTAATGGCCCGATCTTCGCCTGAGGCCCGGCCGATGCCCATGAGGGCGGAACCGGCATCGGTCATAATCGCCCGCACGTCGGCGAAGTCCAAGTTGATCAAGCCGGGTACAGTGATCAGGTCGGAAATCCCCTGCACACCCTGGAGCAGGACCTCATCGGCCACCCGAAAAGCCTCCAACATGGAGGTTTTCTTATCCACCACCTGCAGCAGGCGGTCGTTGGGAATCACGATCAAGGTGTCCACCTTGCCCCGCAGCTGCTCAATGCCTTTTTCCGCTTGCTCTTTGCGGCGGCGCCCCTCAAAGGAAAAGGGCTTGGTCACTACCCCCACCGTCAGGGCATTGAGGTCTTTGGCGATTTCCGCCACAATGGGCGCAGCTCCTGTACCGGTGCCGCCGCCCATGCCCGCGGTGATAAAAACCATGTCCGAGCCTTGCAGGGCCTTGGCAATCTCTTCCCGGGACTCCTCTGCCGAGCGTTGACCGATGGTGGGATCAGAGCCTGCTCCCAAGCCTTTTGTGAGCTTCTCACCGATCTGGATCTTCTGGTGAGCCTCCGACATCTGCAGTGCCTGGGCATCGGTGTTCAGGGCGATAAAATGAATTCCTTTCAGGTCCGCGGCAATCATGCGGTTCACGGCGTTGCTGCCTCCACCACCGCAGCCGATAACCTTTATGTCCGCAAACTGAACGTTATCGAGATCAAACTCAAACATGGGATCCCCCTTCTTCACCGTCAAATTCCAACTTCATAAGGTAGTTTCCACATGGAGGGCGCTTTTCCCTTTATCACCTTGGAAAAAACTATCAGATCCGTATTTTCAGCGTACTGTACTCACCACAGGCGTCTTGGGCACCCCCAGGTCAATGCACACCGCCTGCTCGCCCCGGGCCTCAAGATCGGCGAGGATGCGTTCCAAGAGCCCAAATTTTTCCTCCAGCTCTACCGGTTCGCCCATGAGGATTTCCACCCCCGAACGGGTCACAAAGGTCCGCTCCTGGGCATTCCACTCTGAGATGATACCGAGGAGGCTGGGGGGAATGAGGGCAATCAGCCTAGCGGTAGCCCGCAGCTGCTCAGGGGCTTCCACATTGACGTTGGTGGCGATGGGCAGCATCAGCGCAGCATCACCGTGGATGGGTGGCAGTAGATTCCCTTCCCCATCCAGCAACAGCCAGCCCGCCTCGGTGGGGATCTGGGCGATGGGTGTACGCTCCTTAACCCGCACGATCAAGTGGTTGGGCCAGCGCCAGGTGACCTTGGCGCTGACAATCCACGGATGTTTGGTCAAAAGGGAGACCAGCTCCCGCATGTCCACCCGCCACACGTTAATGGTTTCCACGCCCACATAGGCATCCAGCTGGCCCGGACTGAGGTGGGTGAGGCCTGTCCACTCAATTTGGTCCGTTTCAAAAAAGGGAGAATTGGCAAACAAGTATAAAGCCACCACCAGGGCCAAAACCAGGACCGAAAGGGCATTCTTCACACTGGACAGTTCATTGAGCATGGCCACCCTCCCCCAACTCCACTCTGGTGATCTGCGCTCCCAGGGCCTGCAGCTTGTGCTCCATCTGTTCATAGCCCCGGTCGATATGCTGGGCACCCTGCACCAGGGAACGGCCTTCCGCGGCCAAAGCCGCCAGCACCAAGGCGGCGCCGGCCCGCAGGTCGCCCGCCTGCAGGCGGGTTCCCTTAAGCCTGGTGGGGCCGTAGATCGCCACCGTCTGGCCCCTCTGCCTCACTACCGCACCCAGCTTACGCAGTTCGCTCAAATAGCCAAAGCGCTGGTCAAAGACGGTCTCCTTCAGCTCGCTCCGCCCCTGGGCCTGGGTTGCGGCCGCCGCCAACTGCGGCTGCAGATCCGTGGGAAAGCCCGGGTAGGGGCTGGTCACCACGGCGCAGGGGCGCAGTTTCTTGGGGGCAGCTATGTAAACCTCGTCCCCCTCCGCAGCGATCTCGCCTCCCATGGAGCGCACCGCGTTGAGCAGGGGGCTGAAATGGTCTGGACAAACACCGCACACACTGCCCTCGCCGCCTGTGATCAGGAAGGCCAGAAGGTATGTTCCTGCCTCGATCCGGTCCGGCATGACCGCAAAATCAGCGCTGCCCAGCTCCCCCACACCCCTGATGCGGATCACGGGGGTTCCCGCTCCCTCAATGCGGGCACCCATGGCGTTGAGGAACGCTTGAATATCGGCTATTTCAGGCTCCCTGGCTGCGTTGCGGATGACCGTTTCACCCTTGGCCAAAGTGGCTGCCATCATGATGTTCTCCGTAGCACCCACGCTGGGATAGCGGAAGGTAATATCTGCGCCCCGCAGGCCCCGGGGAGCCCTGGCCAAAAGGCGCTCTCCGTTGAGGGTGATGGAGGCACCCATCTGCTGCAAGCCGCTGAGATGGATGTCTAAAGGGCGCCTGCCGATGGCGCATCCCCCCGGCAGGGCCACTTCCACCCAGCCCAAACGGGCCAAGAGGGGCCCCATGACCTGCACAGAAGCGCGCATGGATTTCACCAGGTGCTCAGGGGTGTGCCCCTGAAGTGAGTTCACTTCGATGGCCAGACGGTGGCCGTCCAGGTTCACCCGGGCTCCCAGAGATTCCAGTACCCCCGCCATGGTGTAGACATCGGTGATGCGGGGCACATTGTCCAGGCCGAAGGCGCCGTGCCCCAACAGTGCTGCCACCATCAGTTTCAAAGCGGAGTTCTTCGCCCCGCTCACCTGCACAGTACCCTGCAGACGGCGTGCACCCTCCACCAAAAAAGCGCCCATCCGATCACCCCGACCCCTGAATTACCGTTTATCTTATGCGGTAAGGGGGAAGGGGTGAAAAAATGGCGGTTAGCCTTGGCTTTGGCGGGAAATATTGAGCAGGATGCCCATCCCCGCCAAGCTGACCAACAGGGATGAACCGCCGTGGCTGATAAAGGGCAGGGGAATTCCCGTCACGGGCAGGGAGCCGGTGACCACCCCGATGTTGAGTAGGGCCTGAAAGGCGATGATGGAGGTTATCCCGATGGCCAGCAGTGTCCCGTAAAGGTCCGGGGCCCGCATGGCAATGCGCAGCCCCCGCCAGGCCAGAACGAAGAAGAGGACAATTACCGCGGCGCCGCCCAAAAAGCCCAGCTCTTCACATAAAATGGCGAAAATGAAGTCCGTATGGTGTTCAGGCAGGTAGGAAAACTTCTGCCTGCTGCGCCCTAGTCCCACGCCGAACAGGCCGCCGGAGCCAATGGCCAGAAGCGACTGGATCACGTTCCAACCCGTATCTGTGGGATCGGCCCAGGGATCCAAAAAGGCAAAGAGTCTCTTCACTCGGTACTCCTTGAGGGTGACCAGGTACGCCAAAACGGGGGCAGCCAGAAGGCCCACGAAGGTGAGCTGGCCCAGGTGCACTCCCCCGGCAAAGAGAACCACCAAAACGGAGAAAACCAGAGCCACAGCGGTGCCGAAATCCGGCTCCAGCATGATCAGAACAAAATAAACGGCGGTGATGACCAAAATGGGCAGAAGACCGCTGAAGAACTTGCGGGCCCGGGCCCGCTTGTTGGCCAGGTAAACCGCGACGTAGTTGACCAGAATGAGCTTCGCCAGCTCTGAGGGCTGGAGGTTAAACCCGGCAATTCTGATCCAGCGGCTCGCGCTGCCGGCTCCCGTGCCCACAAACAGCACCAAAACCAGCAGGGCCAGGGAGATCACCAGTCCGGGCAGGGCCAGGGGCTTGAAAATGTGGTAATCCACCTTCATCAAAACAAAGAGGATCACCAATCCCAAGACGGCCAGGATGCTCTGGCGCTGCACGTAATAGTAGGGGTTGCCAGCATCGGCCAAACCCATCACGGACGAGGCGCTGAACACCATAATCAGGCCTAGACTCACTAAGGCGATTACGGCCAAAAACAGGATCAGGTCTGGTTTGCCGCCCTTGGTAAACATGACTTCTGCCCCCTCCCTCATCTATATGCCCCTAGAGGATGGCGTACAACCCTAGGACTGCGAAAACCAGGGAGAGCAAGACAAAACGGATCATCACCTTGCTTTCGGCCCATCCCAGGAGTTCAAAATGGTGGTGCAGGGGTGCCATGCGAAACAGCCTGCGCCCCTTGGTGGCGCGAAAATAGAGCACCTGGAGGATCACGGAAACGGTCTCCAGCAGAAACAGCCCACCGATAATGGGCAGAAACAAGGTAGTCCTGCTGAGGACAGCGCCGGCCGCCAAGGCCGCGCCCAGGGCAAAGGAACCGGTATCCCCCATGATCACCTGGGCTGGAGGACCGTTAAACCAGATGAAACCCAAACAGGCCCCGGCCACCGCCCCCATGTACACGCTGAGATCTCCGTGGCCCAAAAGGAGGAACATAATGGCAAAGGCCGCCGCGCCCATGGCGGTACTGCCCGCAGCCAAACCATCCAGGCCGTCTGTGAGGTTTACCGCGTTCACCACGCCCACCAGCACAAACATGGTAAAGGGGATGTAGATCAGCCCAGGGAGGCTAATTGTCCCCCGCCAAAAGGGGACGATCAGTTCGCTGCCCACGCGGGCATAGGCGTAGAGGCTCACCAGAGCCGCCACCCCAAACTGGGCCACCAACTTCTCCCGGGCCCTGAGACCCAGGGAGCGCCTGGCCACCACCTTAATGAAATCGTCCAGAAAACCGATCAGTCCAAAGCCAATGGTGGCGAACAGCATGATGATGGTGGCATCGGTTAAGGGCCGGCTCACCACCAACCCCGCCAAGATGCACAAGACGATGAGGATCCCGCCCATGGTGGGCGTTCCCGCTTTGGCCAGATGGGTTTTGGGCCCATCGGAGCGGATGGTCTGTCCGAGCTTCAACCGCTCCAGCTGCCCGATAACAGCCGGACCCACAAGGAGCGACAGTGCAAAGGCCAAAAGGCCGCTGAACACAGGTAGAAATGATGCAGGCATTTTAGGCGCCACCCTTCAGCAGGTGTTCTGCGATTCTTTCAAAATGCAGGCCCCGGGATGCTTTCACCAAGACCAAATCACCATCTTGGAAGTGGGGTATATCCGCCAAGAATTCGTCCACGGAGGAAAACACTGCGCCGCGGCCGGCCCCCTCCCGCATCACCTCGGCGAACTCGCCGATGAAAATCAGCTCTTGGGCACATTCCGCCGCGTGCCTTCCCACCTCAAAATGGGACTCTTCAGCTATTTCGCCCAGCTCCAGCATGGTGCCTAAGATGGCCACCCGCGTACCGGAGCAGTACATGTGGGCCAGGGTGTCCAGGGCCCCCTTCATGGATGCGGGGCTGGCGTTGTAGCTGTCGTCCACCACCACTACCCCCAAGGGGCTGCGGCGCACTTCCAGCCGCATGGCGAGGAGGGTGAGCTGCTCCAGGGCCTTCGCCCCTTCTTTGAGATCCACATCAAACTGGAGGCCCACCGCCAAGGCCGCGCAGGCATTCCAGACGTGGTGTACCCCGGGCACCTTCAGGCGCAGAGCGACCTCTTCGTCGGCGAAAGTCACGGTGCAGGAGGGACGTCCTTCGCCATCCATGCTGATCCCCTTGGCCACCACCTGGTTGGCGGCATCCAGGCCGTAGTAGACGATCTTGCCCCTGAAGTTGCGAGCCTGCCCCCGCACGGTGGGATCATCTCCATTGAGGACCGCGATACCAGTTTGGTCCATGGCCTCGAGAAGTTCCCCTTTGGCTTGGGCCACATTGCTGATCCCGCCCAAGAGCTCCAAGTGCACAGGTCCGATATTGGTGATCACGCCTATGTTCGGCGGGCAGATCTCCGCCAACCGCTTGATCTGGCCCAGACCGCGCATGCCCATCTCCGCCACCAGAACTTCATGGTGCTCCTCTAAGCCCAAGACGGTTAGGGGCACCCCGATCTCGTTGTTCATATTCCCCTCCGTGGCATGCACAGAGTAGCGGGAACGAAGTACCTGGGCAATCATGTCCTTGGTGGAAGTCTTGCCGTTGCTGCCCGTCACCGCCACCACGGGCACGGGATACCTGGCCAGATACGCTTGGGCCAAATCCTGCAGGGCCAGCAGGGGATCGGCAACTTCCACCACGGGGCCTTCATGACCAGTGTCCTCTTTCACCACCGCGCAGCCGCCTAGGGCCAGGACATCTGCCACGAATTGGTGCCCATCGACACGCTCGCCAGGTAGGGCAAAAAACAGGCTGCCTGCTCTGGCCCTGCGGCTGTCGATGACCACGTTGTCCACTTGGCCGGCACCTTTAGCGCGCCCGTTTGTCATCTCTGCAATCTGCGCCAGTGAAAGTGCACGCATTACTCCTTCAGCTCCTTAATGGCCGCCCTGACTTCCTCCCCATCATCGAAGTGAATGCGCCCGTGGGCGAACTCCTGATAAGTCTCATGGCCCTTGCCGGCCACAATCACCAGATCATCGGCTGTGGCCATGGCCACAGCCTGGCGGATGGCCCTGCGCCGGTCTATTTCGATGGAATACTGCACTTGGGGATTTGTCATCAACAGACCCTTTTCGATGCTCGAGCAGATCTGGGCTGGGTCCTCGGAACGGGGATTGTCGGAGGTAATAATCACCACATCCGCAAGTTCCGCCGCCACCGCCCCCATGAGGGGCCGCTTGCCCTTATCCCGATCACCCCCGGCCCCGAACACCAAGATGATCCGGCCCTGGGGAACCAAAGGCCGCGCCGAGCGCAGGATATTCTCCAGCCCGTGGGGAGTGTGGGCGTAATCCACCACCACGTTCAAACCGTGGGCGTTGAAAATGCGCTCAAAGCGCCCGGGCACCCCGGAGATCCCCTCCAGGCCCTGCTTGATCTGGGCCAGGGAGCAGCCCAAGCCCGCAGCCAGGGCCGCAGCGCCCAGGGAATTGTAGACATTGAACATCCCCATGAGCTGCAGGTCGATGCCGATCTGCCCATCCTTACTCTCAAGTATATAAGAAACTCCCGCATTTTCCAACTTGATCTTCCCGGCCCTAAACTGCGCAGGGCTCTCCACGCCGAAGCTGAACAGCCCCTGGGCCACCTTTTCCGCCAACCGCGCCCCCCAAGGGTCGTCGGTGTTGACGGCCGCGGGCCCCTTGAGTCCAGCAAAGAGCTTGGCTTTGGCCTGGAAGTAGTCCTCCATGGTGGGGTGGAAATCCAGGTGATCCTGGGAAAGATTGGTGAAAATCGCTCCGGCGAAGTCCAGGCCTGCGGTGCGGTGCAGTTCCAGGGCATGGGAAGAAACCTCCATGACCACATACTGCACGCCTTCGTCCACCATCTGGGCGAGGAGGCGCTGCAGGTCCAGGGACTCCGGGGTGGTCCGTTCCGCCTCCACAGCTTGGCTGCCCAGCAGGATCTGGATGGTGCCAATCAACCCCACCTTATAGCCGGCCTGCTCCAGAATGGATTTCACGAGATAGGTTGTGGTGGTCTTGCCGTTGGTGCCCGTCACCCCCACAACCCGCAGTTTGCGGGATGGGTGCTGGTAGAAGTTGGCCGCGGCAATCCCCAGGGCATAGCGGGTATTGTCCACCACAACTTGAGTCAGGTCGAGGTCGGGAATCGGCCTTTCCACCAAAACGCAAGCGGCGCCCCTTTCCCTGGCCTCATGGACAAAATCGTGGCCATCGAACTTCTGCCCCACCATGGCCACGAAGAGATCTCCAGGTTTTACCCGGCGCGAATCATAGCTGATGCCGCCAAGGCGCGGTGCTTTTCCGTATACCTTGTATTCCAGTCCGTCCAATACCGCATCCAGCTGCACTGGCCATCCCCCTCGACTAAAGCTCAAACTGCACTTCCACCAATGAACCTTTGGGAACCTGCATCCCGGCGGTGGGCACCTGCTGCACGGCTACTCCGCTGCCCACCACTTTGATGCGCAAACCCGCCTGGGTGAGCACCGTTGAGGCGTCGAGCATGCTCAAACCCAGTACGGAAGGCACCTCCACCTCCTGCGGTTCCCCTTGGTCAAAATAAAGATGGACCGTGGTCTGGGCAGGAACTCGCACACCAGGGCTTGGTGTTTGGTCTGTTACCAGCGTCCCCTCTCCTTCCATGGTCCAGAAAAAGCCCCCTTGGGCTAACCTTGCTTGGGCCTCTTCCCTGGTTAAGGCCAGCACATTGGGCACCGTGGGGAGAGCCGAGCGCTGCCTGCTCTCCTGCCGCCTTTTTACGCCGAGATACTCCAGGCTTTCCTCCATAACCTCCCGGAACACTGGAGCAGCCAAAACGCCTCCAAAGGCCGATTCCACCTTGGGCTTATACAAAACCACCAGCGCGGCCAGCGCGGGGTCGTCAACCGGGGCAAAGCCCACAAAAGAGGCGATGATGTCATCTCCGTAGCCTCCTATCTCCGGTACTTCCGCAGTGCCCGTTTTGCCGGCGACGAAGTAGCCGGGCACCTCCGCCCTGTTGCCGTTCCCGTTGACGACCACAGAGCGCAGGAGCTCGCTCACGAGGGCCGCGGTCTGGGGGCTGATGGGAGTGCCCAAAACCTCGGGCTCCACGTGCTTAACCAGCTGTCCATGGGCATCGCGGATTTCCTTGACAAAATGCGGCCTCATCAGCTTGCCGTCATTGGCCACCGCACACACGGCAGTGAGCAGCTGCAGGGGTGTGACGGCGATACCCTGGCCAAAACCGGTATTTGCCCACTGCAGCGTCTGTCCGGAACGACTGGGCGAAAGCACGGTTCCGGCGATCTCGCCTGGGAAGTCCACCCCGAGACGCCGACCGAAGCCGAAGTTTTGGATATAGCGGTAGAAGCGGTCCGGCCCCATCTCCACCGACAGCTTGGCAAAGGTTATATTGTCCGAGCGCTCGATGGCTTCCCGGAAGGTCACCCTGCCAAAGGCCCGCCCATCTAGGTTGCGCACCCTGCCGCCCCCCACTTCCCAAGCGGAGGGGCTCTCAAAGATGCGGTGCTCATCGGTGATCCCCAAATCCAGCGCGGCGGCGGCCGTCACAAATTTGAAGGTGGAGCCAGGCTCATATTGGTCCGTAATGGCCACGTTGCGGCGGCGTTCCGCAGAAACTTCCTGATAGTAATTCGGATCGAAGGTGGGGTAAATGGCGTTGGCCAAAATTTCCCCGGTCTTGGGGTTCATCACCAGGACCAGACCCCGCTCGCTGTTGCTGGAAATGACCGCCTGCTGGATGTGGGTTTCGGCAATGTACTGGATCACCGTATCGATGGTGAGCACCAGATCGTGCCCGGGCTGGGGCGGGACCACTTTGGTCTCCCCCCCGGGGATGCTGCGCTGGGCCGCGTCCCGCTCGGTGGCCTGCTGTCCCGGAATTCCCCGCAGGATCTCATCGTAGAAATACTCTATTCCTTCCAAGCCCTGATTATCCGTACCGGCAATCCCCAGCACATGGGCTGCCAGCGATCCCTGGGGATAGTAGCGCTGGGGCCGCTGCACGAGCCTAATCCCGGGCAGACCCAAGCGCCGGATCGCTTCCGCCGTTTCCACGGTTAGGCCCCGGGCCAGCCAGACACTGCTCTTCTCGCTGGTCAGCAGCGAAATCAATTCCGCCTCAGACAACGACAAATAGGGAGCTAACTGCCGTGCCGTCCCCTCCACATCGCTGATGCTGTCGGGTAGAGCGTACACCGCATCTGCTCCCACACTTACGGCCAGTGTTTTATAATTGCGATCAAGAATCCTGCCCCTTTGGGCATCGATGGTCTGCGGACGCATGCGCTGGGCCACGGCGCGCAGCGCCAGCTCTTCACCGCGGTAGATCTGGAGATATCCTAGACGTACAATTAAGGCCAGCATGGCCAAGGTCCAGAGGCTGAATACAAAAAGAGTGCGCCTGATGCGCGAGCGCTTAGCGTTGTACCGTGCCAGCTTCTACTCCTCCTAACGGCAAAACCTTGTTCAGCACCGCGGCCAAAGCAGCCAGAATACCGGGGGTCTGGTCGGCCGGCCGCTCTTCAGCGAGCCAGCGGGCCTGCGTTTCCGGAACTGGATCCATTTGCCGGGGCACCACTAGAGTGGCGGTCACCTCTGGGTCCACCATGCCCAACTGGCTGCGGGCGATCTGCTCAATCTGCTTGAGGGAACGCTGGGATTCCAGGGTGAGCATCAACTCATTATTTCGCCGCTCCATCAGCTTTACCTGCTCCTGTAGGTGGAGCAATTCCATGTTCAGGTAGTAGGAGGTAACCTGCTGCTGGAGGTACAGCAGACCAATGACCACACAGCAAGCGGCCACGAGACAGATGCGCAAAGTAGCCGGAATTCGGCGGCGCTTGGGCGCAGGTTTGGGAGCGGGCTTACTGACAGGAACCGCTTCTTCTGGGTATGGGTAATAAGGTTCCACTAGCTTCCTGGCGGCAGTCATCTAGTTCAGCCTCCTCAAAGTTTCTCCACAACCCGCAGCTTGGCACTGCGCGACCGGGGATTGGTCTCCACTTCCCGCGGGGAAGGTACGATGGGCTTTCGGTTGACCAGTTCCACCACTGGCTGCCTGCCGCAGACGCACACCGGAAGTCCCGGTGGACAGGTGCACTTCCCCAAAAGTTCCTGGAAATAGTCCTTCACGAGGCGATCTTCCAAAGAATGGAAGGTGATCACGGCCAGCCTGCCCCCGGGCTTCAGCAGGGCAACTGCCTGCCTGAGCACATCGGTGAGGGCACCGAGCTCATCGTTGACCGCGATGCGCAGCGCCTGAAACGTGCGCCTGGCTGGGTGCTTCCCCTGGGCTCTGGCCCCGGCGGGCACAGCCTTTTTGATCACCGCCACCAAATCGCCAGTGGTGTCAATGGGGCGCCTCTGCCGCTCTGCCACGATAAACTGGCTGATCCTAGCCGCCCACTTTTCTTCGCCGTACTCCCAGATGATCTTGCCGAGTTCTTCCTCGCTGTATGTATTGACAATGGTCCAGGCGTCCAGCGGCCCGCTTCTATCCATGCGCATATCCAAGCGGGCATCTTGGTGGTAGCTGAACCCCCGCTCGCCTTCGTCCAGCTGCAGGGACGAAACACCGAGGTCAATGAGGATGCCGGCGGCCTCGGTCACCCCCACCTCCGCCAGCAGGCTTTGGAGGTGGCGGAAGTTGCCCTTGAGGAGCGTAACCTGGCGGGCGTAGGTGGCCAAGCGGTACTTCGCCCTTTCCAGTGCTACCTCATCCTGGTCAATGCCGATGAGCTTGATGGTGGGTTCAGTGGCCAGCATGCCCAGACTGTGGCCCGCGGCACCCACCGTACAGTCCACATAGAGTTCCCCCGGTTTGAGGGCCAGTGCATCTATGGTCTCCTGAAGGAGAACCGGTTCATGGCCAAACTGCATTGCTTCACCCCTAGCTCAAATCCCCAAATCCACTATGTTCTCAGCAATCTGGTCAAAGGACTCCTCGGCCGCCTCCACATAGGTTGCCCACTTCTCCTTGCTCCAGATCTCGATGCGGCTGGCCACCCCGATCACCACAGCGTCCTTTTCGATCCCAGCATACTCCCTGAGATTGGCCGGCAGCATAATCCGGCCCTGCTTGTCCAGCTCGCACTCGGTAGCGCCGGAGAAGAGAAAGCGCACAAATTGACGGGCATCATGCTTGGTTAAGGGCAGGGTCTGCAGTTTGCCTTCCAGTATCGTCCATTCGCTGTTGGGGAAAAGGAACAAGCAGTGGTCCAACCCTCTTGTAAGGATGGCTCCTTCGCCCAATTCCTCCCGGAACTTCGCGGGAATAGTAAGCCGTCCTTTGGTGTCGAGGCTGTGCTGATACTCGCCCAAGAACATCCTCACCACTCCCTTGCGAAAATCCCCCACTTTTCCCCACTACGCACCACTTTGTTGACCTAATTCGGTGGTTTTTCGCAAATTCCTGCCACCAAAAGAAAAAAATGGCGAAACAATAAGGGGCTGTTGCAGAATGAACGTTGATTAGTTCATCCTGCACGGCCCTTTTTTGTCTAATAACGAGAATACGGGCTCGCGAAGGAGCCCGTACCCTGGTATAATTTAGTTATGCAAACAAAACTATACACCAAAGATTAT
>NZ_JBHGXH010000247.1:0-15562 GCF_041936445.1 Candidatus Darwinibacter acetoxidans
ATGTTCCAAGGCACCCCCTCGGCTTCCTCCAGACCCCACTGTTGCCAGTGGCGCCCTTGCCTGCTGGTTACCTTCCCGCTGGTTGGGCGGTAGGGTTTCTCTCAACCCATCGGCTCGGTAGACATGCCGGGCACACAAAAACACAACCGCCGGGAGAGCCCAGCGGTTGCGTGATCTGCGTAGACTTGGCGCCGCCATCAACCCTTGACCGCGCCGCCCAAAAGTCCCCGGACGAAGTACTGCTGGAGGGAGAAGAACACGACAATCGGCACCACCATGGAAACAAAGGCCGCTGCCGTCAACAGGTGCCAGTCCTGTCCGAAGGAGCCCACCAAGCTCGAGAGGCGCACAGTCAACGGGGCCACCGACTCGTGGCCGCCTAGGTAGATGAGGGCCACCAAGAGATCGTTCCACACGAACAGGAACTGGAAGATCACCAGGGAAGCCAAGGCCGGCACAGAAAGGGGTATGGCCAGGCGGAAAAAGGATGTCCACACCGAAGCACCGTCGATGTAGGCGGCTTCAAACAGCTCATCGGGGAGCCCCTGGAAGAACGTGTGCAGCATAAAGATGGAAAAGGGCAGCCCGTAGCCGGTATGCACCAACCACAGCCCCACAAACGTCCCGGAAAGGCTCAGCTTGTTGTACAGCCTGAGCACGGGGATAAAGGTCATCTGGGTGGGCACCACCAGCATAAAGACGATCAGGGCGTAGAACAGGCCCCGCCCCCTAAAGTGGAGCTTGGAGAGGCCAAAGGCGGCCAAGGAGGCCAGGAAGACCGGGATCACCGTTCCCCCCACCGTGATGATGAAGCTGTTGCGGAAGGCAGTGGACATACCCCCGGAGCTGAGCACCGCTTTGTAGTTCTCCACCGTGTATTGGGTAAACTTCAGGGGGCTGGTGAGCACCGTCCACCAACCGGAGTAGACCACGTCGCTGGCGGGGCGGAAGGAAGTGATCAAAAGGCCAAGCGTGGGCACGATCCACAGCAGCATGGCCACGATCACCACCACGTTGATCACAATCTGCGGCATTTTCGCCTTGAGTTTCTGCCGAGTCACGCCTATCCCTCCCCCTTCAGCTTCTGGCGGATGTTCGCATACATGATGGGAATGATCATCACAAACAAAACCACGGCAATGGCACTGGCCCTGCCGGTATTGGCGAACTGGAACATTTCCTTAAACATGCGGTTGGCAATAACCTCTGTTCCGTAGTTACCGTTGGTCATGACATAGATGATGTCAAAGATCTTGAGCACATTCACCAGCATGGTGGTGGTAACCATGGTCAGGGCGGGCCGCATTTCCGGGATGATGATGTGCCGGAAGACCTGCCAGTCATTGGCACCATCCACCTGCCCCGCCTCCATCAGTTCCTTGGGGATGCCTTTGTAGGCGGCGGATAGGATGACCATGCAGTAACCAGTCCAGATCCACAAACCAACTACAATTAAGGCCAGGTTGTTGATGGGGCTTTCCAAAAGCCACCCTTTAGGTTCAAAGCCCAAAACCACCATGATCTGATTGAGAAGCCCGATCTGCTCGGCACCGGATGGCTTGTAGGCGTATATGAATTTCCAGACCACACCGGCACCCACGAAGGAGATGGCCATGGGCATGAAAATGATGGACTTGGCAATGCGCTCATACTTCACCCGGTCCACCAAAATGGCAAAGAGCAGGCCCAAACCAACCGTGCCGGCGGTGAAGAGCACCAGCCACAGCAGGTTGTTTTTGAAGGCCCGGAGCATGGTCTGGGAGGTAAACACGTATTTGTAGTTCTCCAGCCCCACGAAGGACTCGGAACGCCGGTCCAAAAAACTGAGATAGACCGTCTGCAGAGCCGGGTAGACCTGGTAAACCAGGAGAAACAGCACCGCTGGGCCAACATAAAAGAGTGCAGTAAGCATACCGGTTCTCCGCTTCATCCACTTCACCCCTTCCCGCGCCGCTGGGAAAAAGGGCACGCCCTGAGGAAAGGGCGCGCCCCAGTTCACTTAGCTGATCACTTGCTTTTAGTAGCTCTCTTGGGCTACCGATTCAATGTATTCCAAAACGGTGTCCAGATCTTCGCCGCCCACATACATGAGCATGCCTTCCCAGAAGGCGCCGGAGCCCACAGCCGCGGGCATGGAGTCGGAGCCGTCAAAGCGGAACACATCCGCGGTGTTCAAAAGCTCAGCCATTTCCCTGGTGAGATCATCGGGATAGGCGGCGGGATCGATCTTGTTGTTGGTACCCAGTTTGCCCAGCCTGTTCACCCAGATCTCCTGGGCCTCGGGGCTGGCCAGGAAGTTCATGAACTCTCTGGCTTCGGGCGTATCGTTGAACTGGGCGATCATGTCGCCGGCACCCAGCATGGGATTGCCGTGCTCAGGCTTGATCATGGGGAAGCCGAAGAAGGCCACATCCCGGCCCAGCACCACATCGGGGTTGGCGTCCGTGATGAAGCTGGTGATGAAGCTGGCCTGGCGATGCATCATGGCCCGGGGCGGATCGGTGAACAGTTCGCTCACGGAGTCGCCGAAGTTGGTGGCCAGAACCGTGGTGGGACCGCCATAGACGTAGTCGCTGCTGCGCGCGATCTTGCCGAAGATCTCAAAGGCTTCCTTGACTCTGGGATCGGTCCAGGGGATCTCGTGGTTGACCCACTGATCATAGACCTCAGGTCCAGCGGTGCGCAGCATGATATCTTCGATCCAGTCCGTTGCCGGCCAGCCGCTGGCAGCACCCGACTCTAAGCCGATGGCCCAGGGGGTGTCGCCGTTAGCTACCATCTGGTCCATGAGGGCCTCCAGCTCCTCCCAGGTGGTGGGGATGGCGTAGCCCTTGGCAGCAAACACATCCGGACGGTACCAAACCAGGCTCTTGATGTCAGCGGCAAAGGTGAGGGCATAGAAGCCGCCTTTGTACGTTCCCAGTTCGATCCAGGCATTGTTGTAATCTTCGGCCAGGACCTGGGGATCAATCACCTTGTTCAGGTCAACCAGGGCACCCTGCTCCACATATTCCTTCATGGCTCCGGGCCCGGGGATCGCAGCCACATCCGGGGGATTACCGGCGGCGATGCGGGTTTGGAGCAGAGTGGGCAGATCACGTGTACCTTCAAACTGCACTTTGATGCCGGTCTTTTCGGTAAAGGCAGCCATCACTTCTTGGAAGGCCTCAAGCTCCTGGCCACCCCATACCCCCATCATGGTGACAACCCTTTCTTGAGCCAACGCCCCCAGGGAAAGGGAGAGCACCAATAGGAGACCGAAGACCGCGACTATGCTTTTCTTCACTTCTGAAACCTCCTCTAAGTTGTAATGAAACCGGTTGCATTTTGCCCCACAAAAGCAACCTCTTCCGTATAATTGGATGGAGGGCAGAGCAAATCCTCTTTTTTCGCCCCTCTTTTTTACAAATTCCTGTGCGGTTTTTTAAACCAGACTAAAAGAGCATAAGTCCCAAGGGGACCAGGGCTAAGCTGAGCAGGGTGGGAAGCACTACCCCGCTGGCGGCAAGCTCCTCATCTCCCCCGAAACTGGCAGCCACCAGTGCCGTGCTCACCAAAGGCGGCATGCTGAGCAGGAGCAGCAGGATCGTTTTCAGGGTATCCGGCAGGGGCAAAGCCCCGAGGAAAACCAGGCCCACCGCCGGGCTGAGCACGAGGCGGTGCAGCAGCACAGTCCAGATCTCCCGCCTGAAGGTGAACTTGCTGGCCAAAAGGTCGGCCACTAAAGCTCCCACGATGAGCATGGCCGAACCCACCGTGATGTTGCTCACGAGCTCCAAAGCTCCCAAGGCGAAGCCCGGCAGCCGCAGGCCCAAAAGGCCGCAGACCAGGCCGAGGAGCAAGCCCAGCATGTTGGGGTTGAGAAGCCGCTTGAGGCTGAAGCGGGGCCCGGGGCGGAAGTGGGAGATGCCGTAGCTCCAGTAAAAGAGGCCGGCCCCCAGTTCGAAGAGAACAGGATAGACCACAAACTCCGGCCCAAAGAGGGCGGAGACTATGGGTACAGGGAGAAAAACGTTATTTCCGTTGGTACAGAGAATCTGCAGAGTACCAAAGGTTTTACCCTGCAAACCCAGCCGCTTGCCGCTGTAGTGGGCGGTAATGGCCAAGAACATCGATGTTCCCAGGCCGAAGGCGGTAAAGATCCAGCCCCTTTGCAGGGCAGCCGGATTCACATTTTTGTACATGGACACAAAAAGCAAAACCGGGTAAGTAACCTGCACCACCAACCGGCTGAGCCGGCGGCAGAAGTCCAGATCCAAAATGCGCAGGCGGTAGAGCAGAGACCCTAAGGCAATGAGCAGTGCCAGCATGAAAAATGGTTCGAAGATCTTGATGGCCATCGTCCCCCGCAAATATGATCCCTGGTATATTCCCCATCCCCCTTCATCGTTCCTGCTCAGGGGGGCAGGGTTAACAATGCCGTAACGACCTAGAAAGGAAAGGCCAGGGTTCTAGAGAAGTATAGGGAACACTTTTGGAAAGGAGGAAAGGTATGCTCCTCGTTTCGTATCTGCGCACCTGGCCCTTGGGAAGCACAGAAGAGGAAATGGCCCAGGACAGGCACTGGCGCGCCGGGGAAATCCGGGGCGAGCTTTTGGACACGGTGAACCTGGCCTTCGGGCTCCTCTCAGGCAACCGCATCTACATCCCCCATCTCGCGGGCGAATCCGGCGGCAGGCATCTATTCACAGAGGTGGCTGCCTTGCAGGGGCGCCATCCCCACCTCAAGGTGAACCTCTCCGTGGGCGGCTGGGGTGCGGAAGGTTTTTCCGCTATGGCCCTCACCCCAGAAAACCGGGCCGCCTTCACCGCCGATGCGCTGAACTGGCTGGAAGGGCACGATCTGGATGGAATCGACATCGACTGGGAGTACCCCGTGGGGCGGGAGGAAGGCGAAAACTACATCCTCCTCCTGGCTGACCTGCGCCAGGGGCTGAATCGGCTCATGGAAAGGCTTTCCCGCCCCCTCACACTATCCACAGCGGTACCCGCGGCCAGCTGGTTCCCCAGGGCCATCGATCTGGACCGGGTGCAGCAGCAGGTGGACTATCTCAAGCTCATGGCCTATGACTTCTACGGCGGCTGGAGCCCCACCACGGGGCACACCGCCAATTTGTACCGCAACCCCCAGGACCCCGCGGACTGGAGTGTGGATCAGGCCGTGCAGCTGTACCTGGCTGCGGGCGTGCGCCCAGACAAACTGCTTCTGGGCGTGCCCTTTTACGCCCGGGCCTGGCGCGGGGTGGCGCCGGAGAATGGCGGCCTTTACCAGCCCTATACAAGCAGCGCCTATGAACACGGATTGAGCTATACCGAGCTACAGCGATTTCTAGCTGATCCCAGCTATAAACGCTTCTGGGACGACACTGCCAAGGCCGCCTATCTCTACAACGGCCAGGAGTTGATCTCCTATGAAGACCCCCAGTCCCTGGCCCACAAAGCCGCCTACGTGCGGGAGAAGGGCCTGGGCGGCATCATGATTTGGGAATACGGCCACGACCTCAGCGGTCAGCTCCTGGAGGCCTTGCATGCCGCCCTCAAGGGAAATGTTTCTAATCCAGAAAACACCTGAGCTGCCAGGGGCAGTCGTGCCCCCGGCAGGTATTTCCACGCCGACACCGAATTATTTCAGCATCACCCTGTCTACGAAAAGGAGCGGTTATATGTCCAAGTACGAGCGCTTGATCATCTATCCCCTACTGTTTCTTGCCCTCTTCTCTGCCCTAACAGGGGTAAATATAGTCAGCGCCACCCAGCAGGTCTGGGACCGCATCGTGGCCCGGGAAGTGGTGATCGTGAACGACGAGGGCCAGGAAGTGGCTGTCCTCAAGTATGATCAGGAGAAGGAGAACCCCAGCCTTGAACTGTTCAACAATGCCGGTCACAGAGTGGTATCGCTCCTCGCCTACGCAGATGGAGGGGCAGTGGGCATCTTCAACCAGGATGGCCACCTCACCGCGGCGATCCAAAACGAAGAGAACGCCGGTGCTCTGCTTATCTACAACGGCACCCGGGAGATGAAAAAACTGGTGGGCCTGCGGGCTGGACTCTACGGCGGCGTGGTGGAGATCAACAACGCCCAGGGCCTGCCCACAGGCATCATGGGCAACAACGCGGCCAACAACGGCTATATCGGCCTGTTCAAAGGGGAACTTCTGGGCTTCCTCCATCCCCAGATCATGCTTAACGTAGGGGAAGATGGACCCACCATCCAAACGGCGAAATAAATTAGGCTCCCACGGGAAATCCCGTGGGAGCCTCCTTTTACCAAGGGCGTTTTACAGCCACCCTGCTGGCCATGAGGGCGGCGAGCAGAAGCACAAGGCCGCTTAGGGCCGCGACGCCCCAGCCCAGCTCCAGGATGGGGCTGTAGTGGAGCAGGAGATTGACCAGAACTAAAATGATGCCTGCGGCGGTAATGGGCAGACCCAGGAAGTAGTCCCGGAAGTCGCCGAGGTTAAAGCGGGCCAAGCGGAAGGCCGCCGCCAGAACATACAGACCCAAACTGGCGTAGCTGGGCCAGCCAAAGCCCCTCACCTCCGGATGGGTCAGGGTGAGCAGCACAGGGGCCAGGCCGAAGGAGACCAGATCGGCAAAGGAGTCCAGCTGCTTGCCGAAATCTGATTCCACGTCCCAGAGCCTGGCCAGCTTCCCGTCGAGGGCATCCACTCCTCCGGCCAGGAGGATCAAGGCGCAGGCCCCCAGGCGGTACCCAGGACCCCGCCACACAAGGGCAAGCACCACGACCAACCCCAAAACCATATTGAGCAGGGTAAGCAGATTGGGGAGCTGCTTCAGCAGCACTCTATCTTTCATGAACTCTTTCCCTCGTCAACTGGATCATTTTCCCCCCGGCGATGAGCAGTGCGCTGCCCAGCACCACAAACCAAAACGTAACAAAGCGAAACACTAAGCTGATGGCCAGGGCCTCTTCCCAGGTTAAGCCCGAGGCCACCAGCATCCCGCCCATCACCGCCTCAAAGGTACCCAAGCCCCCAGGCAGCAGCGGGATCATGGCGGCAAAATAGGCGGCGAAGGTAGCGGCAAAAAGGAAAAGGGGGTTGAGGCTGGCATGCTGCGCCGTAAGGAGCCAGAGCTTAAGGGGAAAGAGGGTCCAAATGCCCAGGGAAAGAAGGAGCTGAAGCCCCCACTCCCCCGGCCTGCGGCCGATGGCCGCAGTGTCCCGGGCCAAACCGGCCATCCACCGCTTGAGCCAGACCGCGGGCTTTCCCTCGCTTTTCAGCCGCTGCACCCGGCTGTTGAGGCGCTCGGTGCCCAAGAGAACCCAGGCCACGATGGCCGCCAAAGCCGCCAGCACCGCCAGAACCACAAGGCGCAAGCCAGGAGAGGCCAAGGGCGGCAGGGAATCCCCCAAAACGAGCACCGCCAGCCCGCTTAGGATAACCAAGGCAGCAAGGCTCAAGGACTTCTGGATGGCCACGAGCGAAGCAGCCTGGTTGGCGCTGAAGCCCAGGAGGCTGTGGAGCTGCAGAACCCTTGCTACCTCGCCCCCCACCTTTTCCCCGGGATTGGCCGCATCCACCACCGTACCGTAGGCATTGACCAGCAGAAGCTCCCCGAAGGAAGCCTGTAGACCCAGGGTCCTGCAGAGGCGGAACCACTGGTAGTTGAGGGCCAGCTGGGTCACAACCTGCAGGGCCAAAAGGAAGAGCACAAGGCCCCGGGGCAGGGCCGCAAGATGGAGCCCGATCTGGCGGAAATCGGTGTGCCAAGCCAGGTAGACCAAAACCGCCAGGGACAAAACCGCCAGCACATTGAGGAAAAGGGCAGCTGGTTTTCTGCCCTTTTGCACGCCCATCATACTGCCACCTGCGTCCTTGGTCCCGGTGCCACCAAAACGAAAGTGCAGTCCACGTTGGAAAGGGTTCCGTGCTGAACCCGGCGTTCACACTGGAAAGGCCCCTCCAGGGAAGCCTTGGGCACCCGCACCAAAATCCTGGTGCCCGCCCGGGCTTGGGCCAGAACGCGCCTGAGGACCTCCTCCCGGGGAGAAACCTGGAGCGCGAGGTGGACCACTGTGTAGTCCCCGCAGTGGACGGCAGTGCCGCAGCCGAACTGGACGCCGATGCCGTCCAGTCCCCGGCCCCGCAAAAAGCGGCAGCACTGCTCCACACAGCGGGGATCGTTATCGATCACCGTAACCTCCGCTCCCGTATACTCCTGCAGCAGGATGGCTGTGTAGGGACAGATGCCTCCCCCGATGCAGAGCACCCGATCCTCCGGCCCGATCTGGGCCAGCTCCGCTTCCCGCTGCACCATCTGCCGGTAATAGAGGGCGGCCAAGGAGTAAATTAGCCTGCTGCTGGCCGCCAGCTGCTCGATTTGTCTGGTGAGTCTGGTGATCCACATGCAGCCCCCGCCTTTCTACACCAAGCTCAGGGCGAAGCGGATCAGGTGGTTGAGCAGCCCGCCCAAAAAGAGGGCGGTGAAGGTTGTCCCGGCGGTAATGGCCACGGCCACTTTGGCCCCGAACTCCTTAGCCACGATGGCAAAAACGGACATGCAGGGCAGGTAAATCAGGGACACCACCGCCCCCACAAAAACCTGGAGGCTGGTGAGGTCCAAGGCCAAGAGGGGCGCCACCGACATCTCCCGGCGGATGATCCCCAGAATCAGGGACATGGACGCCTCCGGGGGCAGGCCCAGCCAGCCGGATACCAAAGGCTTCAGGACAGTGCTGATGCCGGTCAAAAGACCAGTTTCCGCCAAGATCGCCGCGATCATGACCGCCATGAGCATGGGCCCTTCCGCATCCACCAGGAAATGCTTGGCCCGGATGAAGAACTTTTTGAAATAGGCGCGGCGCTCAGGGATGAGCAGATTGGGGATTTCAATCACCAAGGGATCCACCGTACCCTTAAGCAGCCTGCTTGTGAGGATGGAAACGAGGACGAAAACCAGGAGTCCCGTGAGGAGTACGCCCAGAACCAGCCAGTAGGAATAGGCGGCCAGGAGCGAAAACAGGGCCCCGGTTTGGGAGATGCAGGGTACAGCAAAGCAGACAATGGTGGTGACGATCAGCCGCTCTTTCCTGGTTGTGGCCGTGCGGGTCCCGATAATGGCCGGCACTGCGCAGCCGTAGCCCAGCATGATGTTGATCAAACTCCCCCCCTGCACCCCCAGTTTGCGCATGATGTTGTCAAACAAAACGGCGATGCGGGGCAGGATCCCGCTGTCCTCCAGAAAAGAAAAGACCAGCTGGAAGAGGAGCACATAGGGCATGACCAAAGCCAAAATCCACTCAAAGCTGATGCGGAAGATGCCAAACTCGCCGATCAAGACATTGTGCACCACTTCCGGCAGGGGCAGCCGGGAAAACAGCGCCTCAAAGAGCGGTACAATGCCTTGATTGACCAGGGGCAAAAGGAGTACAGCCCGCAGGGCCTTACCCGCCCCCACCACCACGCCGATGCTGAGCAAAATGACCAGGGCAGCCAGGGGAATACCCGGCCAGGGTTTGAGCATGGCATCGCCTAAACGGTCCAGCCTGCTGGGGCTGCCGTTGGTCCAGCGCATTACCTTGGAAGTGATCTCCTTGGCCCGCTGCCAGTACTCCACATCGCTGCCGCGAACCCGGGACCTTTCCCCGCTGGCCGCAGCTTCCCCAGCCAGCACTTGGGCCAGCTCCTGCACCAGTTCAGCCAAACCCTGGCGCTTCACGGCCACCGTGGGCACGATGGCGATCCCCAGCTCCCGGCTCAAGGCAGGAACATCGATCTCCATGCCCTTGCGGTTAGCCACATCGGCCAGGTTCAAAGCGCCCACCACTGGAATGTTAAATTCCAGCACCTCCAGGAGCAGCTTGATGCTGCCTTCCAGATCCGCGGCGTTGAGTACGAATAATATGGCCCGGGGGTTGCTGGCCAAAAACCTCAAGGCAACCTCTTCCGCCAGGGAAGTCGCTGCCAGCGCATAAGTGCCTGGAACGTCCAGCAAATTGTACTGCCGGCCATCTATGGTCACAGTCCCTTTCATGTAGGAAACTGTTGTCCCCGCGTAGTTCGAGCTCACCACATGAATGTTGGTCAGCTCGGAAAAGAAAACGCTCTTGCCCACATTGGGCGGGCCCATGAGGAGAATCTTGTCGCTTAGTTCCAAAACCTCCCGATCTTCCTGCAGTTCATGGCAACGGCTCATGCTACCGCACCTCGCGCACGTAGATCTGGGTGGCCAGATCTTTGCCCACCGCGATCTTCTTGGTGGATAGGGACACGGACACAGGGCCCCCTAAGGCGTATTTGCTTTCCATCTTCACCTTCGCGCCGTTAAATAAACCGATACTGGAAAGCAGCCGGAAATCTGGAGTGTGGACAATGGTGTATTCCTTCCCAGGCTTTGCTTCATAAAGGCTCTGTTTCATGTGGTACCCCTCCATCTAGTCACCTGCATGTAGTAGTTGAGAAAAGCTGCGCATACGCCAAAGTGGAGACCGGTTAGTCTCCTTGTATCTACAAAGTCACCTGCAGAGCTTTGACAGTGAAAATCATTCTCACGTCAATCATAGCCTGCCCGGTGCCTCCTGTCAATAGAGATGCTGGACTTTGTACCGCTTTCTCAGCTTGCGAACTCCGCCAATTCTCTTACGAAATTCGTGGGAAGGGAGTGCAGCAAGGCAGGAATAGAGGTGTGTTAACAGAATATGTACATTGTGAAAAACCCTCCAAGGGTTGCTCACGATTTTGGAGGTGCACAGATGAGAATTAGCCAACATCCCATACTGGATCAAAAGACAGGCAGAGAAGTTTCCTTCACCTTTGACGGCCAGCCCCTGGTGGGCAGAGAAGGGGAAATGGTATCCTCGGCCCTTTTTGCCAACGGAATTCGTACCTTTTCCCGGCACAAAGTGGACAATGCGCCGCAAGGGATTTTTTGTGCTAACGGGCAGTGCGCCCAATGCACCGTACTCATCGATGGTCTGCCCATGAAAAGCTGCATCACTCCCCTCCGGGAAGGAATGGATATCAGAACGCTGGTTCACTATCCCACCCTGCCCCCCGACGATGAACTCCGCCCCTCCCGCAGGCCACCTGAGCTTTCCTGCCAGGTCCTGGTGGTGGGTGCCGGGCCTTCCGGTATCACCGCCGCCATCGAGCTGGCCGATGCCGGCTATTCAGTGATCTTGGTGGACGACAAGGACCATCTCGGTGGGAAGCTGGTGCTCCAGACCCACAAGTTCTTCGGCTCCATGGCCGACTGCTATGCCGGCACCAGGGGCACGGACATCGCCAAGATCCTTGAGGAAGAAGCCAGGAAGCGGGAGAACATCACTATCATGACCGATTCGGTGGTGGTGGGAGTGTTCGCCGACGGCAAGGCAGGTATCTACCAGCCCCAGGAGGAACGCTACCTGCTGTTGTCCTTTGCCGGGGTGATCGTGGCCACCGGCGCCCGGGAGCGCTCCTTAGTCTTCCCCGGCAACGATCTGCCTGGAGTCTTTGGCGCCGGCGCCTTCCAAACCCTCGTCAACAGGGATCTGGTGAAATCGTCGGAGCGGGTACTCATTGTGGGCTGCGGCAACGTGGGCCTGATCGCCGCCTACCATGCGCTCCAGGCTGGCATCGATGTGGTGGCCCTCATCGATATTGCCCCCAAGGTTTCCGGCTACAAAGTCCACGGGGATAAAATCAAGCGCATGGGCGTGCCCATCTACCTAAGTCACACCCTGGTGAGCGTCCAGGGCGAGGGTAAGGTGGAAAAGGCCACCATCGCCCAGGTGGACGAAAGCTGGAATCCGCTCCTATCTACCGCCAAGACCTTTGCAGTTGATACGGTGCTGATCGCCGTTGGGCTCAGCTCCGTGGATGAGTTCTACAGCGCAGGATTGGAGGCGGGCTTCCCCGTCCTGAAGACGGGCGATGCCAACGAGATTGCGGAGGCCTCCTCCGCCATGATCGGCGGCCGCATCACCGGCCGGGAAATGGCTAGACGCCTGGGGAGCACCATCGACATCCCCGAGGAGTGGTTTGCGAAAGCAGAGATCCTGAAAAGCCCGCCTGGGGAAGTCTTCCCCCGCACCCACACCTGGCCCCCTGAGGATGGCTGGCAGCCGGTGATCCACTGCTATGAGGAGATCCCCTGCAATCCCTGTACCACGGTCTGCCCCCACAACTCCATCCAGCTCACGGGCAGAACGGGCACGATCATGGATCTGCCGGAGTTCAGCGGGAAGTGCATCGGCTGCGGGCTGTGCGTTTTGATCTGCCCCGGCCTGGCCATTACCCTGGTGCGGGAGTCCGAAGAAGCAGGCCTAGCGGAGGTGGTGCTACCCTACGAATTCGACCACAACTTCCAGCCGGGGGACCAGGTAATCCTGCGGGATGTGGAAGGTAGCGATCTGGGTAGAGGAACGGTGCTGCGGACCCGCTTCAACAAGAAGCACCGCACCCACCTGCTCACGCTGCAGGTGCAAGCGGACATCGCCACCAAGGTGGCGGGCATCTTGGTGCAGGATCCTGCGGTAACCCAACCCCTTCCGGAAGCGGATTTCACCTACCTGCCGGATAACGCCATCGTCTGCCGCTGTGAGCGGATAACAGTGGGACAGATCAAGGAGTTTGTCCGGGAAAACGAGGTCACCGACCTCAACCAGCTGAAGCTGCTCAGGACGGCCATGGGGGCCTGCGGAGGCAAGACCTGCCTCGATCTTCTGCCCCGGGTGCTTATGGAGGCGGGAGTGAAAAAAGAAGAGATCCGCCCCGCCACTTACCGGCCGTTAACAGTGGAAATACCCATGAAAGCCCTGGCTAATCAAGGGGGTGACAAAGCATGAAAAACTATGATGTGGTCATCGTGGGCGCAGGAAGCGTGGGCCTGCCCTTAGCCCACCGCCTCGCGGCCAGAGGGGTAAGGGTAGGCGTTGTGGATGAGCTGTCCTCCCCCGGTCAGGGGCAGAACAAAGCAGCCATTGGCGGAATTCGCGCCACCCATTCCGACCGGGCGAAGATCCAGATCGGCATCGCCTCGCTGGAGTTCGTCCGCCGCCTGGAAGAAGATTACGGTGAGGATGTGGATTGGGTGCAAGGGGGCTACCTCTTCCCCGCCTATGACCAGCAGATTGCGGAGAACCTCAAGGCCCTTTTGCCCATCCAGAAAGGCTACGGCCTGAACATCGATTGGATCGGCCCCGAGGAAGTGCGGGAAATCGTGCCGGGCATCCGTGCCGAAGGCCTCTTGGGCGGAACCTTCTCCCCCGAGGATGGACACCTCTCCTCCCTCAAGCTGGGGGGTGCCCTCTACCGCTTGGCCAGGCGGGCTGGGGCGGAGTTCCACTTCGAGACCAAGGTGACCGGAATGGAAATTGTCGGCGGCAGGGTGACCGCGGTGCTCACCGACAAGGGCAAGTTCGGCTGCGGCACAGTGGTGAATGCAGCTGGCGCCTTCGGCCGGGAGGTGGGCCAGATGGTCGGCGCGGACCTGCCAGTTTACCCCGACTCCCATGAAGCCGGGGTGACCGAGCCCATCCAGCCTCTGTTCAATCCCATGCTGGTGGATATTGCCCCCGATGAGCACTCCGACAACTACTATTTCTACCAGGCCAAGGAAGGGGCTATTGTCTTTTGCATCACGCCGCGGCCGAAGCGCATGGGCACAGACCGGCGCTCCACTTCGGAGTTTCTGCCCATGGTCATTCCCCGTATGCTCAACCTCTATCCCAGGCTGCGCAACATCCGGGTGCGCAGGGTGTGGCGGGGGCTTTACCCCATGACGCCCGATGGTGTGCCCATTGTGGGCTTCGACCGGGATGTGGAAGGCTTCTTCCATGCCGTGGGTATGTGCGGCCAAGGCCTGATGCTGGGGCCGGGCCTGGCGGAGATCGCAGCTGAGGCCATCGTCGATGGCACGGAGCCTGAAATCTTTGCCGACCTGTCGCCCTATCGTGATTTCAGCGGTGAGGAATTGTTGAAATAAATCTTAGGAGAGGTGATTCAATGTCCAACGCTATTTTCCAAATGCCCCGTCCGGAAAATGAACCGGTGTTTAACTACGCTCCAGGGAGCCCCGAAAAGGCCAAACTGAAAGCGGCCCTGGAGGAGCTCAAGGGTAAGGAAGTGGAGATTCCCCTGATCATCAACGGCCAGGAAGTGAAAACCGGCCGCCTGGGCGACTGCGTGATGCCCCACAACCACCGCCACCGCTTAGGTCAGTTCCACCAAGCGGGGCCCGAGGAAGTCCAGGCCGCCATCGAGGCCGCCCTGCGGGCACGCCAAGAGTGGGCCGCGCTCCCCTGGGAAGAGCGGGCCGGCGTGTTCCTCAAAGCAGCTGAGATCCTGGCCCATGACAAGCGCTACCTGCTCAACGCCGCAACCATGCTGGGCCTGAGCAAAACACCCTACCAGGCCGAGATCGATGCCGCCTGCGAGCTCACTGACTTTTGGCGCTTCAACACCTATTACATGGAAGAGATCTACCGCCAGCAGCCCCGCTCCACGCCCCTGAGCTGGAATCGGGTGGAGCATCGGGGACTGGAGGGCTTTATCTTCGCGGTCACTCCCTTTAACTTCACCTCCATCGCCGGCAACCTCCCCACCGCCCCGGCCATGATGGGCAATACCGTGGTCTGGAAGCCCGCTTCTTCCGCGGTTTACCCCGCCTACTTCGTCATGAAGATCCTGGAGGAAGCTGGACTGCCCCCCGGCGTGATCAACTTCATCCCCGGACCCGGCAGCACCGTAGGCGATCTGGTCCTGAAGCATCCTGATCTGGCGGGCATCCACTTCACCGGCAGCACCGCGACGTTCCAGAACATGTGGAAAACGGTGGGCGCCAACATCCACACCTACCGCACCTATCCACGCTTGGTGGGTGAAACGGGCGGCAAGGACTTCGTCTTCGCCCACAGCAGCGCGGATATCGAGGCTCTGGTGGTGGCCCTGGTCAGGGGTGCCTTCGAGTTCCAGGGGCAGAAATGCTCAGCGGCTTCCCGGGCCTACATCCCCGAGAGCATCTGGCCAGAGGTGAAAGAGCGCCTGGTGGCGATGACCAAGGAGCTCAAAGTGGGCGATGTGAGCGACTTCACCACCTTTATGGGTGCGGTGATCGATAAGGCCGCCTTTGACAACATTGTCTCGTATATCGAATACGCCAAGAACTCACCGGAGGCCACCATCTTGGTGGGCGGCAGCTACGATGACAATACGGGCTACTTCATCGATCCCACCATCGTCCAGACCACCAACCCCAAGTTCAAGCTGATGGAAGAGGAAATCTTCGGACCCGTGCTCACGGTCTACGTCTATCCCGATGATGAGCTGGACGAAACTCTAGAGCTCTGCAACACCACTTCGCCCTACGGGCTCACCGGGGCCATCTTCGCCCGGGACCGCAGGGTGATTGTGAAGATGTCCAGAGCCCTCTATGAGGCTGCGGGCAACTTCTACGTCAACGACAAGCCCACAGGGGCCGTGGTGAGCCAGCAGCCCTTCGGCGGCGCCAGGGCTTCGGGCACCAACGACAAGGCCGGCAGCATGCTCAACCTGCTCAGGTGGGTATCCCAGCGGGCCATTAAGGAAAACCTCCTGCCGCCCCGCTGCTACCGCTATCC
>NZ_JBHGXH010000248.1:0-21517 GCF_041936445.1 Candidatus Darwinibacter acetoxidans
TGTTCCAAGGCACCCCCTCGGCTTCCTCCAGACCCCACTGTTGCCAGTGGCGCCCTTGCCTGCTGGTTACCTTCCCGCTGGTTGGGCGGTAGGGTTTCTCTCAACCCATCGGCTCGGTAGACATGCCGGGCGCACCGCGAAGAGAGCCCCGAGTGGGGCTCTCTTCATACCCTATGAAGCGTTCCAATCTGCTCAGGTGTGCGGTTGACCACAGAGCGCTTAATCGCCCGACCCGTAGGTGCCGCTGAAATTCACGTACAGATCCTCGCCCGTGATTCCCCTGGACGCAGGATCGAACACCCAACCGGGCTTTTGAGGCACGATCATTACCTTACCCGCCAGACCATCGACTTCCCACTCCCCTTCGCTGTTGGTCACAACCTTGAAGGGGGAACGACTACTGTCAATAAACGTGATTCGTACTTCTACCCCTGGCACCGGGTTTGCTGTGTCTGTGATCCATATCTTACCTGCTGCCTTGTAGCTCTGCAGATCTGGCCTACCGTAGAAATGGAGACCAGCGGTTGAATCACTGACAGAATGGACCTGCTCGAACACATACCCGGTCTTCTCGGCGCGGATAGTGTTCGTTCGCTTCAGACCGTTCAGTTTGTACGCGCCGCTGGAATCCGTAGTGGTAGTCCACGTTTCTCCTTTGTCATTCACAGCCGTCACCAGCACTCCAGCTAGCTGACTGCCATCATCATCGAACACTCTACCTGAGACTGTATAGCCTTCGAGGGTTCCCAAAAAGTCAAGGTTGCTTGTACCGGCTGAGACTGTCTTTTCGGTAAATGTGTGACCGGATTTTGTTAGTTTTATCATCACTGTGCCTTGCAAGCCCTCTAAGGTGTAGTGGCCATCCAGGTCTGTCCAGGTTTCAGCCACAACGTTGGTGCCGTTGTCATTCTCCGACTCTGTACCGCCGTTGTCGTCTCCGCTTGAGCCGTTCCCGTTTGCTGGCCGTAGAGCCTGCACTTGCACTTCAGGAATGGGGTCACCGTATTCGTCAACCACACGGCCACTCACAGTGTAAGTCGGTACCGTCTGATCGAGAAGCTTGAAAACGGGAGAATCGTCGGGGCCAGTCACCTCCACGAACTCAGGATCAAACGCTACATCGTCCTTAACAGGCACTAGCGTCACCGCACCCTCCAAACCAGCTAGGGTGAACTGGCCGCTGGAATCTGAGAAAGTATACTTGGCGGGTACTTCCTCAACAACGATCTTCACGCTGCCAACGCCCTTCCCGTCCTTATCGATTACCTTACCGCTGATCATGTAGGTGCCCTTGAGCTCGATATCAGTCATGTTCGATTCGACGTCTACGGGATATGCGTCGAACGCGTAACCTGCTTTGCTGGCCTTAATGACGCCGATGCCTCTCACGCCGACGAGCGTGAACTTACCTTCAGAGTCAGTCGTCGCTTCGACCCTGACGTCGTTTCCTTCAAATACAACTGTGACGTTCGCTACCGGATGGTTGTCTCCCGCGGTTACCGTTCCACTCACTGTATACGTCGGTTCCGTAGGTTCGGTGAGATCGCGACCTTCGAAGATGATGGCACGGCCTGCCCACGAACTGTCAATGCTGACTGCCGGTGTGAACTGCCAGCCTGTCTTGAGAACTTCGATCTCCACGGGGCCTTCCAGCCCTTTAAGAGTATAACCCATCTTTCCATCCGATGTCGTTACGATATCATACGTTATGCCGTTCCTTTTCACGTAGATGGTTGCTCCGGGGATAGCTTCTCCGTTTACGTCTTTGACAACCACTGTGACCTCATAGGTGCCTCTGACCTCAACGCTCGTAGGCCCACTGACCTCAGGTCCGTCCTCGAATGCAAAGCCGGCTGTGGATACCTCAATACTGTATGTTGTCGTCAAACCGGACACGGAGAAATAGCCCTGGGCATTGGTGGTCGCCGTGAACTCTGGCAGGACGGCACCATCGGCCATGAACGTGACTTCAGCACCCTCCACCGGTTCACCACTTTCGGTTAGGACGTAACCGTCAACCTTGTAGCTGCCGAAGAAGCGAAGGCCCGTCGTTTCGCCCTGTACATAGTGACCTTTTTGGGGCTCAAAGTCCCAGCCCTCCTTGGCAGCTGTCACCCAGCCAGGGCCTGACAGATCCGACAGCTGGAAGTTGCCCTGCGCGGTTGTTACTGTCGATCTTGTTAGGCCATGGTCACCCTCAAAGGTTACCTCAACCGCTCCTATTCCTTCATCTTCTCTTCCCGCCAACACTACCTTCCCAATGACCCTAAGGTCTCGCGAGTCCCCTGAAGGTAAGGCCGTGAGTTTCTTTGGATACCCGATGGATCTGGCTGAAGGTAAACCCAGGCAGGGAAGCAGTCACGGTGTACTCACCGCTCAATCCAGACAGGGAGAACTGGCCGTCCTCGTCGGATTGAGCGTCGATCTCAAGTCCGGTGGGATTACCACTCTCGTCCAGCAGCTCGAAAGTGATCAGAGCACCTGAAAGCCCCTTGTAGCTTTCTTGGTCTATCACTCTACCACTGACGCTGTAGGTTGTGCCTGTTCCAGAGAACAGCAACTCCCTGGGGCCCGTGACGGTGTAGCCTTCCCCGGCGAAGGCAAATCCGGGTTTCGACGCCTGCACCTGGACGGTGCCTGTAAAGCCAGACTCCGAGAAGAAACCGTACTCGTTCGTCAGTATCTGTCTGATAGTCTCGCCGTCCTGCACAAATGTGATTACCGCGTACGGTATCGGATTGCCGGTTCCCGTTTCCTCTACCCGACCGCTGATGGTGTAGCCTTGCTCGCAGCCGAGGAACAAGATCTCGGTATCTTGGTCTGTCCAATCCACGGTGATCTGGGGTGGATCGAACTCCCAACCTTGGCGTTCCGCCCGTACCGTCACCTCACCGGTGAGATTCTGCAGCGCAAAGAAGCCATTCTCGGTGGTAGCTGAAGCGACAATCTTATCGCCTCTCCGGGCGGTAACAGTTACTCCGTCCACACCGCTCAGGCTATCCGCGCGTAGTACCCGACCATTGATCGTGTAAGTTTCTGCTTGGCCCACGAATGAGAGTTGCGTTGGCCCTTCAACTGTCTCCGTCGGTGGCGTGAAGGTATAGCCGGGCTTCTTAACAGTGACGTCGACGGTGCCGCTCAGGCCAGACTGGGAGAACTCGCCGCGTTCATCGGACTGAGCATAAAGCTTCCGGCCGCTGCCATCCTGGAACGCAAACTCGAGCGTAGCACCTTGAATTGGTTCTCCCTCGGTGCTCTGCACAATACCACTGACAGTGTATCCCGCTTGGCTGCCGATGAAGACAACGGAAGCAGCTCTGTCTACTTCAGCCTGCGTTGGGTTGAATACCCACCCTTCTTTGGCCACCTGAATCGTCACGGCTCCGACCAGGTCGTTGAAGGTCCAGGTACCGTCATTGGTCGTCTGCGCTGTCCTGATGATTGTGCCGCCTTTCCAGACGGTAATGTTCGCCCCTTCAATGCCTGCACCGTTCGTACGTTTTGCCTCGACTGTCACGCTATATTTGCTGGGACTCAAGTTGAACACCAGGTGGTTCTGTTCCCGCGTGGCTTTCTTCGCCGCGGGGTCGTAACCATCCTTAGTGACGCTCACGTCAACAGGGCCACTCAACCCCGTTTGGCTGAAGCGACCGCTGCTGTCGGTCAAGGTTTCCAGTGTTACTTGGCCATCGCCTTCACCCCACTGGAACGTAACCACAGCCTTTTCTACGCCGCGCTCACCATCCAGGACCTCACCGGTCACTGTGTAAATCTCCCCTTCACCAGTGAACAGAAGCTCCGTAGCAGCGTTTACAGTGCGTTTCTGCGGTTTGAACGTAAATGAGGGTTTCGAGATGCTTACCTCCACTTCGCCGCTGAGACCTGACTGGGCAAAGTAGCCATCTCGGTTGGAGAGCACCCGCACCACGATCTTTTCCCCGTAGACAGTGGGCAGGGAGGAAACCCTCAGATCCACATCCTGGCCCGCCAGGTGGAGCTGGAAGCGCCCGTCCTGGGGCTTGCGCCGTTCGGTGATATCCAGCCCGGCCATGATCTTGATGCGGGAGTTCACATCATTTTGCAGATGCCTGGGGATCTCCATCATGTCCCGCAAAAGCCCGTCGATGCGGTAGCGCACCTTCATCCTGGCCTCGTGGGGCTCCAAGTGGATGTCGCTGGCCTTCTGGGCCAGGGCCTGCTCCAAGATGAGGTTCACCAGGCGCACCCCCGGGGCATCCCCCAGGTATTCCTGGGCCGGTTCTTCCTTTTCCGCCTCCTGATCTTGGTAATCCTCAAAGAGCTCCTTGGCGCTGAGGGCAATATCCCTGGTCCTCTGGTAGGCTTCCAGAATCTCCTCTTCCGTGGCCACCAGGGGCTGGATGATCCGCCCCGTGAGGCGCTGCAGATCGTCGATCACGTTGATATCCAAAGGATCGGCCATGGCCACAAGCAAGATCCCATCCTGGACATCCACGGGCAGCACATGCCTGGTGGTGATCACCTGGGAAGGGATCAGATCCACAATCTCCGGCGAAAGATAGCGCCGGGCCAGATCCACCCGCTCGATCATGAGATGCTGGCTGAGGGCATCGGCCACCTGGCCGGCGGTGACGAAATTTAACTTGACCAGGCTCTGCCCCAGCCGCGCCCCGGTGCGCCGCTGGTCTTCCAAGGCGGCAGCCAGTTGCTGTTCGTTAATTAGGCCCTGCTCCTGCAGGATATCACCTAGGCGCTTGCGCATCTTTCCAACCCCTTTTTACGCAAAAAAACCGGCGGATACCCAAGCATCCAGCCGGTTGCACTACTCAATCCGAACAAGCCAAGTGCCCAGATACGGCTTGTCCCTCCTCGCTTCTGGAAGAACACTCATATACCTCTACTTTACTGCAGCCCCTGTTAAAAATGGGCTTGGATGTAGAAAGAGCATTCCAATCGTTTTTTCGCTAATTTGCAGGAGAATTCGTCAACACCTAGGAAATCTCCTGCATACTCCCGGTTACTTTTTTTGCATCCTCCGCTGCAAAAATACTTGGCCCAGCAGGACTTACAGACCGGGCTGTTGAGGACATGGGCGTCCTTGAACTTCAGGGGCAGCTCCTGGTTGGTGATGCCCCGCCAAACATCGCCCAAAAGGAAATCCTTCAGGCCCACAAACTGGTGGCAGGGGTACAGCTCCCCTGTGGGCGTGACCGCCAGATACTCGTAGCCTGCCCCGCAGCCGGTAAGTCTCTTATACAGGCAGGGCCCCTTCAAAAGCTCTACGTTGAAGTGGAAGAAGTTAAAGGGCCGGCCCGCCCGGCGGCGCTTAAGGTATAGCTCGGCCAGGCGCTCATACTCTGCATAGATCCGGGGCAGGTGCTCCTCCCGCAAAGCCCAGGGCTGGTCTTCACTTGTAACCACAGGCTCCATGGAGATCTCCCCAAAGCCCAGATCGGCTAGGTGGGCCACATCGTCCGCGAAATCCAGGTTGTGGGCGGTGAAGGTGCCCCGCACGTAGTAGCTCTTACCCCCCCTGCCCTCAAGCAGCCTTTGGTATTTGGGCACCACCAGCTCATAGACGGAGCCCCGGCCGCTTGGGGTAGCCCGCATTAGGTCGTTTACTTCCTTACGCCCATCTAGGCTCAGCACCACGTTATACATGTGTTCATTGATGTACTCCGCAATGGCCGGGGTGAGCCCCAGGCCGTTGGTGGTGATGGTGAAGCGGAACGTTTTCCCCCGCCGCGCCGCCTGGGCCTGGGCATACTCCACGGTGCGCTCCACCACCCCCCAGTTGAGGAGGGGTTCGCCCCCGAAAAAGTCGATCTCCACCTGGCGGCGGTGCCCGGAGGCTTCCAGGAGGAAGTCCACCGCGGCCTTGGCCACATCCCAGGGCATCAGCTCCCGCTCCCCCTGGAAATTCCCGGTGGAGGCAAAGCAATAACCGCAGCGCAGATTGCAGTCGTGGGCCACGTTCAAGCAGAGGGCCTTCACCACGGAAGCGGGCCGCGGCGGAACCTCGGTGAGATCCGGGCTGAAAAGAAGCCCCTGATCAATCAGTTCCAAAACCTCGCTGCCCACCTCTTGGTAGCGGGGATGCCCCTGCAAAAAGGCCGCCAGGTCTTCCCTGGTTGTGATCCCGGCGCTTCCTTGAATAAGCTCAACCAGCTCCAGGGCCAGCTCGTCCAGAACATGCACCGCTGCGGAGTTGCCGTCCACCGCGAAATGCAGACCGCCCTGGCTGTAAATATGTACACAGGTCTTATCCAGCAAAAAATCCACTCCTAGAAACATGGTCTGTTATAAGGGAAAAGCAACCCCCATTCGCTGCAGAAGGTTGCTTTGTGTGTGCTACCGCTCGCAAGCCTGGTTGCCCACAGTGCACGAGGTTTTGCAGGCCGACTGGCACGAGGTCTGGCATTCCCCGCAGCCCCCATCCACGAGAGTGCTTTGCAGGGCTGTGCTGCTCAGTGTTTTGATGTGCTTTTTCATCCTACCGCCTCCTTGCCTTGCTCTACCCGCATTTTACCACAAACTACCCCCATCGGTAAAGGGCACTATTTTTTCCGCCCCGGGGCAGGATTATGGGCATTATAGGCTGAACTAAAGTATACCAAAATGGTGAAGGAGTGACCCCATGACCAGCCGCGGCAGAGAAACGGAAAAGAAAACCAAGGTAAGGAGAACATTTAACCTGCGCTTGCGGGCGCGGTTGATCCTGGCCTTTGCCCTCATTGCCCTTATCCCTCTCACCCTGCTCACGGTCGTGGTTATCGAGCAGACCCAAAGCACGGTGACATCCATGGTCAATGCCACCCTCACCGACCAGGCCAACCGCATCGCGGCTTCCATCGCCAGCTCCATCCAGCAGCTCACCTATGACCTGCAGAATCTGGCGGTAAACCCCTCCATCGAGCAGCTGGCGGTGATCCGGCCCACCAGCATCCTCCGGGATTTGGGCCTGGAAGGCAAGACGGTGGAGGAGATGGAAGAGATGATGGCTGAAACCAGGAACCTGGAGGGCAACAGCCGCACCCAGGCCTTCCTGGAAAGCACCGTCGCGGAATACCAGCGCTTCTCCCAGCTCATCGTGGTGAACATGGACGGCATGGTGCTGGCGGCCACAGAGCGCCCGGACCGCTTCATCCACCTGGATGAGCACTGGTTCCAGGCCGCCATCGAGCAGGAAGTGTATATCAGCGACTTTCAGCAGCTCCCCGATAAAGACGAAGCGGGGCTGGTGATGTCCACGGTGATCTACCGCTCTTCGTCTTTGGCCACCGGAGCCGCTCGGCCCGCGGGGGCAGTGCGGGGGCTTGTACCCATGAGCTTTTTCAGCGACACCATGGTGCCCATCCTCGCGGACATCGCCGGCGGAGAGCTGCAGCTTTTGAGCTCCGGCCAGGTGGTGCTGGACATTAAGAACACTGACCAGGGCCCCGCGGTGGAGATCTTCCTGGCGGGCCAGCGCCCCCCGGCCATCAGCCTGGCTGATGCCGAATCCCGGGCCGCGGGCCTGACCAGCGGCGGCGAAGAGGCCCTCACCGCTGCGGCCAGGGTGGAGCTGGGTGAAAACAGCTCCTTCGGCCACAGCTGGGAGATCCGCATTGCCCAGCCCACCCGCTACGCGCTCAGCCTGGTGCACAGACTCAACACCTTGGGTTATGTGGGCATTGTGGTCACGGGACTTGTGGTGGTAATTGTGGCCTTCATCCTGGCCCGGGGCATTTCCCTGCCCCTGGTTCAGCTCACCGCCCACGCCAGAGATGTGGCCCAGGGCCGCCTGCGCCAGTACAAACCGAAGAAGCTGCGCCGGGATGAAACAGGCGAGCTGACCACCGCTTTCAACGAGATGACCGCCCAGCTGGCCCGGCTCTTGCACCGGGTGCGCAGCGCCAGCGAGGCCCTGGCCACCTCCAGCCAGGAGATCAGCGCCGGCATGGAGGAGATGGCCGCGGGCGCCCAGACCCAGAGCGAAGATGTGCAAAGCGGCACCAGGCGCATCGAGGAGATGAACGAAGCCATGGCCGCCATGGAGCAGCGGGCCAAAGAGGCGGTGGTCCTCTCCCAGAACGCCACGGAAGCCGCCGCCCAAGGGGAAATTCAGGCCGGCGAAGCGGTGGAAGGCATGAACACCATCAAGCAGTCGGTGGAAAGCCTGACCAAGCAGACCCAAGAGATCGGCAAGATCCTGGCCCTGATCAGGGACATCGCCGAGCAGACCAACCTCTTGGCCTTGAACGCAGCCATTGAGGCCGCCCGCGCCGGCGAGCAGGGACGCAGCTTCGCGGTGGTGGCCCAGGAGGTTGGCGATCTGGCCATCCGCTCCCAAAAGGCCACGGAAGAAATTGAGCAAGCCCTGAAGCGCATCCAAAAGGATACCGCCCGCTCCCTGGAGAGCGTGGAAAAGGGCCAACAGGAAGTGCACGAGGTGCGCTCCGCCCTGCAGAACATCACCCAGGCGGCCAAGGAAACGGAGGCGCTGGTGCAGCAGATCGCCGGGGAGAGCCTGGCCCAAGCAGCCCGCACCCGGGAGGCGGTGGCCCTGTTCCTCTCCATCGGAGAGATCACCGAGCAGACCGCGGCGGGCACCGAAGAGACCTCCGCAGCCGCCCAGAACCTGGCGGAGCTGGCCCAGCAGCTTCAAGAGATCATCGCCAGCTTCCAGGAGCAGCCTGAAAACTAAAGAACATCTTAGCAGAAAAGTCCTCCCCAGCTCAGCCCGGGGAGGACTTCTTCTTTCTTTGGATTCAGCTTGCTTAGGCGCCCTTTTCTTCCGCGGCGGGCACCAGGTGGCAGGCCACGAAGTGGCCGTTCCCAGAATCCACGAACTCGGGCTCTTCCACCTTGCAGATGTCCATAACCTTGGGGCACCTGGTGTGGAAGCGGCAGCCCTTGGGCGGATTGATGGGGCTGGGCACATCGCCCTTGAGCAGGATCCGCTCCTTCTTGATGGTGGGATCCGCCTCGGGGATGGCGGAAAGCAGTGCCTGGGTGTAAGGGTGTTTGGGGTTGCGGTAGAGCTCGTTTTTGTCGGTGAGCTCCACGATCTTGCCCAGGTACATCACGGCCACCCGGTCGGAAATGTGCTTCACCACAGCCAAGTCGTGGGCGATGAAGATGTAGGTGAGATCGAATTCCTTCTGCAGATCCTGGAGCAGGTTGATCACCTGGGCCTGGATGGAAACGTCCAGGGCCGATACGGGTTCATCGCAGATGATCAGCCTTGGCCGCACCGCCAAAGCCCGGGCGATCCCGATCCTCTGCCGCTGTCCCCCGGAAAATTCATGGGGGAAGCGCCGGGCATGGAAGGCACTGAGGCCCACAACCTCCAGAAGTTCCCTAACCCTCTTCTCCCTTTCGGCACCCCTGGCCAGTTTGTGGATGTGCAGGGGCTCACCGATAATGTCGCCAACGGTCATGCGGGGGTTCAGCGAACCGTAGGGGTCCTGGAAGATGATCTGCATTTCCTTGCGCAGCTCCCGCATTTCATCCTTGGGCAGCTGGGGAATATTTTTCCCGTCGAAGATGATATCACCGGAGGTGGGCTCAATCAGGCGCAGGATCAAACGGCCTGTGGTGGTCTTCCCGCAGCCGCTTTCCCCCACCAGACCCAGGGTTTCACCCTTGCGCACGGTAAAGCTGATGTCATCCACCGCCTGTACCGCACCCACCTGCTTGGAGAAGATGATGCCCTGGCGGATGGGGAAATGCTTCACCAAATTGCGCACCTCAAGGAGCACTTCGTTCTGCCCGACCGGCGCAGTTTGTTGCCTGGTCATCTAGCCCACCTCCCTTTGATCGATGGCAGCATGTTCATCGTAATCCACAAGCTTCCAGCAGGCTACCCGATGGCCGTTGCCCAGATCAAAGGAGGGCGGCATTTGCCGCTCGCAGAGCTCCCGGGAAAAGGCACAGCGGGGATGGAAACCGCAGCCCGTGGGGAAGTTCCCAGGTGTAGGCACGGTGCCTGGAATGGCCTGCAGCCTGGAGCCGTCGCTGTCCAGGCGGGGGATGGAGGCTAAAAGACCTATGGTGTAGGGATGCTTGGGATTTTTAAAGATGGTGTAGGTATCCGCTGATTCCACAATTCTACCTGTATACATCACCACGACCTTTTCCACCAGTTCGGCGATGACGCCCAGGTCGTGGGTGATCATCATAATGGCCGTACCCAGCTCCCGGCGGAGTTCCCGCATGAGATCGAGGATCTGGGCCTGGATGGTCACGTCCAGGGCGGTGGTGGGTTCATCGGCAATGAGCAGCTTGGGGTTGCAGGAGAGGGCCATGGCGATCATCACCCTCTGGCGCATACCGCCGCTCATCTGGTGGGGATAGTCGTCCACCCGCTGCTCCGGCGAGGGGATACCCACCAGGCGCAGCATCTCAATGGCCTTCTCCCGGGCCTCCGTTTTGCCGACACCCTGGTGGAGCATGATCGCTTCCATGATCTGGTTACCCACCGTGAACACGGGGTTGAGCGAAGTCATGGGCTCCTGGAAAATCATGGAGATCTCGTTGCCCCGGATATGGCGCATCTCCGCCTCGGAAAGCTTGAGGAGGTCTCGGCCCTCGAACTCAATCACGCCGCCTTCGATCTTCCCCGGCGGCTGGGGGATCAGGCCCATGATGGTCAGGGAGGTGACGCTTTTACCGCAGCCCGATTCACCCACAATGCCCAGCGTGCCTCCGCGCTCCAGCTCAAAGGTGACGCCATCAACGGCGGGTACTACCCCATCATCTGTATAGAAATAGGTTTTCAGATCCCTAACTGACAGAAGTATATCCGACATAACACCCTCCCTTTCTATCCTCCCGCCTTCCCGGGCGGGACAGATCGGGTCTTGCCCACAATACCTTACAGTGATTCGCCACCACCAGCGGATTTCCTGCAAAACAGGGTTGGAAAGTTCCGGCCCCTGTGCCGGGGCTTTAAAGCACGCGCTTGAGGCGGGGACTGGGGACCAGGCCCGGGATGCGCCCCCGCTTGCTGGTGGCCTGTCCGTCCACGATCTTAAGGTCCATGGTCATGTCGATCGCGGCGGCGCTGGAGATGTAGCTCCCCACCCCGAAGGCATCGGCCCCCGCGGCGGAAAGCAGTTTGATCCTTTCCGGATCCAGGCCTCCGGAAACGAAGATCTTGATGTTGTGGAAGCCCGCGAGATCCAACCTCGCCCGCAGCTCCTCAATGAGGCCCGGGGTCACTCCCCCCCGCTCGCTGGGGGTATCCAGGCGCACAGATTCCAGCCCCGCCTCCGGGCAGGCGGCCAAACGCAGGCTTTCTTCCACCTCGTCCTTGAAGGTATCCACCAGCATGGAGCGGGCATGTCCCGGGGGCATGAACTTGTGGTAGGCCTTGGCCGCTTCCAGGGTATCCCCCACGATCAAAAACAGGGCATGGGGCACCGTGCCAGAAGGCTCCAGCCCCGCGAGCTTCGCCCCCAGGATGCAGGAAGCGCCATCCGCGCCCCCCACAACGGCCGCCCTTTCCATCACCGGGGCCACCGCGGGGTGCACATGGCGGGCACCGAAGCACAAAACGGGCTTGCCCCCCGCCGCCTCCTTGGCGGTGCGGGCCGCGGTGGCCCAGCCGCTGGAGCTGGCTAAGATGCCCAAGATCGCGGTTTCGTAGATGCCGAAGCGGCTGTAAGGTCCGTGGATGCGCATCACCACTTCCTTAGCCGCGAAGGACTCCCCCTCTTCCAGGCTCCACACTTCGAGGCCTAAACCCTCCAGGAGCACCTTCACCTCCGGCAGGCCCGCAAACACCCCCGGGCGCCGGCCGAAGATCTCCGCGACCACCTGGGCATCGTCCCGGCCCAGTTGGTGGAGGATCTCTTTCGTTTTCACGAAGTAGATGTCGGTTGTCAGCCCCTCTTTGATCTCCTCATGGGTGGCGGAAAAGAGCCTGCTTCCTTCCACCTTGAGGTCTGCCACCTGCTGCACGGTTTCAATCTGCTTGACCATCCTACCTGGCTCCTCTCAATGCTCCAACTCCTGCATTCCTTCGGGGTAGATATAGCGGTAAAGGCGCCGCATCATCAACACTTTACGCACATACGACCTGGTTTCGGCAAAGGGTATGCGGTGGGAATTCTCATAGGAACCGTCCCAGATGCCCTCCTCCAGCCAGCGGGCCACGTTGGCCGGGCCGCCGTTGTAGGCCGCCAGGGCCAGCTCCTCGCTGGCGAAGCGGTCCAGGAGGTAGCGCAGGTAATAGGTTCCCAGGTGAATATTAACCTCCGGGTCTAGAAGATCCTCCCGGTCCACCTGCTCCCCCAGCCGGGCCCCCACCCACTGGGCCGTTTCCGGCATAATCTGCATCAAGCCCACCGCGCCTTTCTTGGAGACCACCTGGGGGCTGAAGCCGCTTTCCACCTGGATCACCGCGGCGATGAGGGCCCAGTCCACCCCGTGGTCCTTTTCCGCGGCACTGATCTGCTGGGAATAATTAACGGGAAATAAGTCCTGAAGAATCTGGGGCAGAAAAACTAGCCCCGCGACGGCCACGCCGAAAAGCAGCAGAGCGAGCAAGCGCACCGGCTTCATCCCCTGCCTTCCTGCACCAGGTGCAGCACCAGCTCCGCCGTGGCCTCGTTGGTGGCCAGGGGGGTGTTGTGCACATCGCACACCCGCAAAAGCGCGGTAATGTCAGGCTCGTGGGGCTGGGCCGTTAAGGGATCCCGCAGGAAGATCACGGCATCCACTTCGCCGCTGGCCACCAGGGCCCCGATCTGCTGGTCGCCCCCCAGGGGACCCGACTGCACCCGCCGCACCGCCAGGCCCGTGGCCTCCTGGATGAGGCGGCCTGTGGTGCCTGTGGCCACCAGCTCATGCCCCTGCAGAACTGCCAGATGGCGCCTGACAAACTCGATCATGTCCTTCTTTTTCTGATCATGGGCGATTAAAGCGATCCTCACGCTGCAGCTCCTCCCAGAGAGCATCCACCTGCTCCCATGTTTTCTCCAGCGGCCCGTTGTTGTCAATCACCCGGTCCGCCCGGCTCACCTTGACATCCAAGGGCAGCTGGCTTTCGATCATCCGCTCCGCCTGCTCCCGGCTGAGGGAGCTGCGGGCCAAAAGGCGTTCCAGCTGCACCTCGGGGCGCACATAGACCACCCAGACCTCATCCATCAGCCCCTCCCAGCCCACCTCAAAAAGGAGGGGGACCTCCGCCACAACCAACCGGCCCTGGGCCTTGGCCTGGGCAGCCCTGGCCAGCAGCATCCTGAGCACTTCCGGGTGGATGAAGCTTTCCAAAAGCTTTCTTTTCTGGGCGTCGCTAAAAACGATCTCCCCCAGCAGGCGCCGGTCGATGGTCTGATCCTCCTGGATCACCTGGGGAAAGGCCTCCTTTACCTGAGCCCAGGCCGGGGCGCCGGGCTCCACCGCCTCCCGGGCCAGACGGTCCGCATCTAAAACCACCGCCCCTAGGAAAGCTAGGCGCCGGGCCACCGCCGATTTTCCGCTGGCGATTCCTCCCGTGAGGCCGATCATGGCTGTTCCCTCTGGCAGGCCGGGCAGAAATGGCTTGTCCTGCCCGCGACCTTCTTGTGGGCTAGGTTCACCCCGCAGCGGGGGCAGGCCTCCCCCTTTTTCCCGTAGATCTGCAGGCGGTTCTGGAAAGCACCCTCCTGGCCGAACCCGGTGCGGTAATCCCGGAAGGTGGTTCCCTGGTGGGCAATGGCCTCCTCCAGAACTTCCCTGATGGCCCGGTGCAGCCTGTGGCACTCCGCTTCCGTGAGGGAAGCGCTGCTGCGTTCGGGATGGATTCCAGCGGCAAAGAGGCTTTCATCCGCGTAGATGTTGCCCAGGCCCGCGATCTTGGTTTGATCCAGAAGCAGGGCCTTGATCTTGGCCTGCCGCCCCCGGCAGAGCTCCCAGAGCAGCTCCGCGGTGAACTCCGGGGAAATGGGTTCCACCCCTAAACTGTGCAGGCCCTTGATGGAGGCGTAGTCACCTTTGGGCACCAGATCCAGTGTACCAAATTTGCGCACATCCTCAAAGCGCAGTTCGTCCCCGGAGTGGAAGCTGAACACCGCGGAGGTGTGCTTGGCCCGGGGGATGGTGGAACTGGAATAGTAGATCAAACGGCCGGTCATGCGCAGATGGGCCACCAGCTCCCACTCACCCACACTGAAGATCAGGTATTTCCCCCGCCTGTGCAGATCCTCAAAGCTCGCCCCCGTGAGCAGCCCCTGAAATTCCGCGATGCTTCTGTTTTGCACAATCCGCTCGGTTAAGACCTCCACCTTGCTGATGGGTCTGCCCAGCACCACCGGGAGGAGGCTGCGCCGTACTGTTTCCACTTCAGGTAGTTCAGGCATGGCTTACTCCTTCAAGGTAAAGCGCTTTACATCGCGCCAGTTTTTTCCGTAGTACACATCCACAACCAGGGGCACCGCCAGCTCCCAGACTCCCTCCATCTCCCGCTTGAGCAGGGCTGCCGCAGCTTCCAGCTCCCCTGCGGGTACCTCCAGGACCAGCTCGTCATGGACCTGGAGCAGCAGCTTGCTCCGGAGCCCCTCCCGCTTCAGGGCGGCATGGACCTTGAGCATGGCCAGCTTGATGATGTCCGCCGCGCTGCCCTGGATAGGGGAGTTCATGGCGGTGCGGGCCGCGAAGCTGCGCAGGGCGAAGTTGCGGCTCTTCAGGTTAGGCAGGTAGCGCCTGCGGCCGAAGAGGGTCTTCACGTAACCTTCTTTTTTACCCTGCTCCACCGCTCCGTCCAAGAACGCCTTCACCCCCGGGTAGCGGAGGAAATAGGAGTCGATGTAGGCCTGGGCCTGGGCCCTGCTCAAATTGATGCCCTTGGCCAGGCCGAAGCTGCTGATCCCGTAGACGATGCCGAAGTTGATGGCCTTGGCGGCGCTGCGCTGCTCCTCGGTGACCTGATCCTGGGGCACACCAAAGACCTCCGAGGCGGTCTGCACATGGATGTCCGCCCCGCTGCGGAAGGCCTCCTGCAGGGCCGCATCGCCGGAGAGATGGGCTAAAAGCCGCAGCTCGATCTGGGAGTAGTCCGCGCTCATCAGGTAAAAACCCTCCGGCGCCACGAAGGCCTCCCGGATGCGCCGGCCCTCCTCGGTGCGCACCGGGATGTTCTGCAGATTGGGATGGGTGCTGCTGAGCCGCCCCGTGGCGGTCACCGTCTGGTTGAAGGTGGTGTGCAGCCTCCCGGTTTCAGGTGAAATGAGCTCGCCTAGAGCGTCGGCGTAGGTGGATTTGAGCTTAGCCACCTGCCGGTATTCCAGCACGTAAGCCACAATGGGATGGTCGCTCAGCTCTTCCAAGACCTCCGCGCTGGTGGAGGGGCCCGTTTTCGTGCGCTTGAGCACCGGCAGGCCCAGCTTCTCAAAGAGGATCGTCCCCAGCTGCTTGGGGGAGTTAATATTGAACTCCTCCCCCGCCTCGGCGTAGATGAGCTCGGTGAGCCGATCTAAGCTTTCCTGCAGGTCCTCGGAGATGGTTTTCAGCTTGGCCCGGTCCACCAGGATACCCTGGGCTTCCATCTCCGCGAGCACCTTGGCTAAAGGCAGCTCGATTTCCCGGTACAAAAACCAGAGGCCCTGGTCCTTCAGGCGCTGCTCCGCCAGGGGCGCCGCCTCCTTAAGCAGGTGCAGCAGCCCCACCTGGTACTCCAGGCTCTGCGGATCTAGGCTGGGGGCCGGGAGCTTAAAATAGTGGGCGGCGGAGCCCAGATCCCAGCGCTTTTCCGGATCCAAGCAGTACAGGGCCAGCTCCAGATCGAAGGCCGGCTGCACCGGACCCTGGGGGCCCAAAAGGTGCAGGATGTCCTTGCCCCCCAAGGCGAAGATCTCCCGCTCCTTGAGGAGGGGTAAAAGGCTTTCCAGGCGGTCTTGGAGGAGATCCTTCTCAACAGCCCAGAGGCCCTCCGGGAGCAGCACCAAAAGGAGCCTGCGCTCTGGGGCGTAGTTCAGGTAAATTCTCTCCGCGGCCTCAAGCTGCCCCTTAAACTTCCCCCAGCTTGCTTCCTGGACCTGGGTGAAGCTGAGATCCCAGCTCTCCGCCTGCACCTGGGGGGCCTGGGGCCCTGGACCCTTAGGCAGCCGGGCCAGGAGGCTTTTAAAATCCAGCTCCTGGAACATTTCCCGCACCGCGGCTTCATCCATGGTGGTTTCCCGGCCCAGCTCGATCGCGATGGGCGCTGCGCAGCGGATGGTGGCCAGCTCCCGGCTGAAAAAGGCCTGGTCCTTGAACTCCCTGAGCCTTTCCTGGAGCTTACCCTTGATCTCATCCAGGTGGGCGTAGATGCCCTCCAGGGAGCTGTAGCTCTCCAGGAGCCGGCGGGCGGTCTTCTCCCCCACCCCCGGCACCCCGGGGATGTTGTCGGAGCTGTCCCCCATCAGGCCCTTTAAGTCCACCACCTGTTCAGGTGTTAAGCCGTAGTTGGCCCGCAGGGCCTTCTCATCCACCGTTTCCGTTTCGGTGATGCCCCTTTTGGTGAAAAGCACCCTGGTTTGCGGGGAGATGAGCTGAAAGGCATCCCGATCGCCGGTGACAATGTAAACTTCATAGCCCGCCTGCTCCCCCTGCTTGGCGGCGGTGCCGATGAGATCATCCGCCTCCCAGCCGGCCAGCTCCAGGCGGGGGATCCCCATCTTATCCAGCAGCGCCTTCATCAAGGGAATCTGGGAGCGGAGCTCTTCAGGCATGGGTTTGCGGTGGGCTTTGTACTCCCCGAACCGTTCGTGGCGGAAGGTGGGCCCCGAAAGATCAAAGGCCACCAGAATCTGGTCAGGCTGGTAATCTTCCATGAGGCGCAGCAGCATCATGGTCAGCCCGTACACCGCGTTCGTAGGTTCGCCCCGGCGGCTGGTTAAGGGCGGTAGGGCGTAAAATGCCCGGTTGATCAGGCTATTGCCATCTAGGAGAAACAGACTTTTTGCCAACGCAGATCCCCCATTTCTTCCTTGTCTATTCCACGCCAGGCTGTAAAAACCTGCCGTAGTTGGGGAAAGGCGCCGCCGCTGCCCGCATTTACATAAAGGGCTTCCCTTGCCAGCGAAGAAGTGTGGGGTGTAAGCTAGACATCAGTTGATCAAGAAAAGGGGTGCCTAGATGCGACCTGCAAAACTGACTGCCTTCATCGTCTTTATCCTGCTCTGCACCATGACCAGCGCCGCGGCCCTGGCTGCGTTCGCCGATATCCAAGGGATCTGGGCGGAAGGCGCCATCACCGCCCTGGAGGAAAAGGGGCTCTTCGCGGGGCTCTGGGAGGAGGAGTTCGCTCCCTCCAGCAGCCTCAGCCACGCCGAGGCCCTACAGCTTCTGGCGGGGGGCTTCGATCTCCCGGAGGAAGGGAAAGAGGAACTGGCCCAGTGGCTGAACCAGCTCCTGGTGGCCCATCCCGAAGGGGTTACCCGGGGCGAGTTCGCGGCCCTCTTGGGAAACCTCTTGGGGCTCGGTGAGCACACCGAGGTGCCCAAGGGCTTTTATCCTTCCTTTTCCGATGTGAACCTGGATTACCCGGGCTTTTTAGGGATCGAGCTCCTGCAGCGGCTGGCCCTGCTGCCCACCCACATGGTGGGCCGCTTCGAACCCTACCGCCTGATCACCAGGGCAGAAGCCGCCTACATCCTGGACCAAGCCCTGCGGCTGACGCAGGTCAGCGGCGCGGTGGAGGAGGTCCAGGGGGATGGCCGCCAGATCGTACTCAAACCTGAGGAAGAAGCAGCAGAGGGCATCGCCTTGACGCTCCTGGCGGAAACCCTCTACCTTTCCCCCGGCAGCCTGGTCAAGGATGCCGTAAGCAAAGGGGAAAAACTGAGCCCCGGCCAGCACGTGGTCATCCTGGCCAGGGACAGCCAAGCGCTTCTAGTCCGCCTGGAGGAAAACGCCAGACTGCAGGCCCTCCTGCAGGGGCTGAATAAAGCCACCCAGACGCTCGCGGAGATCCTCACCCCCGCCCAGATCAATGCCCTGATCACCGGCGATTGGGAGCAGCTGGGTGAAGAGGTGCGCTACGAGCTCTACCAGGAACTGGTGGACAGGGGCGTGGCCCCGTGGGAAGCGGAGGCCGCCATCAACCAGGACTGGAGCAGTCTCCAGCTCATGCTGCGGGAAAGGCTTACCCTGGAGACCGCGGAATACCTGGCGGTGGCCCCTGAGCTGATCAGCGCGGCCCTGGATCAGAACTGGTCCAAGGTGCTGGAATACGCCCAGGTGGAACTGGCGCAGCGCCTGCTCACCAGCGAATGGCTGCAGAACATCATGGATAACTAACCCTAGGTAGAAAGGATCTCCTCCTTCCGCCAGTGTATGGGCGGAGGGAGGAGATTATGCTCTTTAGGGAGAGGCCTTAGCTGCAGCGGCTGAAGCCGCACTCCAGGCAGGTGGCGCAGCCGCTTTCCTGGACCATGGTCCCGCTGCACTCGGGGCAGATCTCCCCGGCTAGAACCTGGCCTGAGGGGTTCGGCCCTTGGGGGTTTTCCTGGGCGGGTGCGGGATTAGCTGAGTTCACCACGCCCTTTTTGCCGCCGTTTACACCGTTATTCTTGATGTGCTCCTCCAGGACCTGGGCGATGGCATCGGGACAGGAAAGGACCTGGGTGCCATCCTGCCAGATGGGATGGGGGCAGCGGATGCCCTTAAGCTGCTTCACCACCTGCGTGGGCTCCACTCCGGAACGGAGGGCCAAAGAGGCGAGCCTGGCGGTGGCTTCGGAAAAGGCTCCGGCACAGCCGCCCGCTTTACCGATGGTGGTGAACACTTCGCAGATGCCCTGATCATCTGAGTTGATGGTCACATAGAGCGTGCCGCAGCCGGTTTTGATGCGGATGGTCTCTCCCCGGGTCACCCGCGGCCGCCTGCGGGGTGCGGGCCTGGCTGGTGCCCCGGAGGTTTTTTCCTCCCCATCCTCCTTTTGATGGCCCACGGTGAGCACTTCCCCTTCCCGGGAGCCGGCGCGGTACACCGTAACGCCCTTGCAGCCCAGCTCATAGGCGAGCTCGTAGACCTTCCGGATGTCATCCTTGGTGGCTTCCCGGGGGAAGTTCACCGTCTTGCTTACGGCGTTATCCGTGTATTCCTGGAAGGCGGCCTGCATGCGGATGTGCCACTCCGGTGACACATCGTAGGCGGTGACCAAAACCCGCTTCAGATCCTCCGGGAACTCTTCCAGATGCTTGACGCTCCCCGTTTGGGCCACCTGCGCGATGAGCTCTTGGGAATAGAGGCCCCGCTCCTTTAAGATCAGCTCGAACATGGGGTTAACTTCGATCAAGCGGTCGTTATCCAGCACGTTGCGGGTAAAGGCCAAGGCAAACAGGGGCTCAATCCCGCTGGAACAGCCGGCGATGATGGAGATGGTGCCCGTGGGGGCAATGGTGGTCACCGTGGCATTGCGCATGGGCCTGCCGGTGGCCTCATAGACGCTGCCTGGGTAGTTGGGGAACGATCCCCGCTCCTCCGCGAGCTTGGAGGAGGCTTCGTGCCCCGTGGTCTGGATGAACTTCATGATCTGGCGCCCCAGCTCCACACCTTCTTCGCTGTTATAGGGCACGCCCAGGCGGATCAGCAGATCAGCAAAGCCCATGACCCCCAGGCCGATCTTGCGGTTGGCAAAGGTCATCTTCTTGATTTCCTCCAGGGGATAGCGGTTCACATCGATCACGTTGTCCAAAAAGCGCACCGCGATCTCCACCACTTCCCCAAGGCGGTCCCAGTCGATGGTCCAGGCATCCCCTTCCCGCTTGACCATCTTGGCCAGGTTGATGGAGCCCAGATTGCAGCTCTCATTGGGCAGTAGGGGCTGCTCGCCGCAGGGATTGGTGGCTTCGATCACCCCCACATGGGGCGTGGGATTGAAGCGGTTGATCCGGTCCAGGAAGATGATCCCCGGCTCCCCGTTCCGCCAGGCCATTTCCACGATCAGCTCAAACACTTCCCTGGCCTGCAGCTCGCCCACGGCCTCTTTGGTCCGGGGGTTGATCAGCGGATAGGTTGCGTCCGCGAACACCGCTTCCATGAACTCCTCGGTGATGGCCACGGAGATGTTGAAGTTGGTGATCTCATTGGGATCGGCCTTGCACTGGATGAACTTGAGGATGTCCGGGTGATCCACCCGCAAAATGCCCATGTTGGCGCCCCGGCGGGTGCCCCCCTGCTTGATGGCATCGGTGGCCGCGTTGTAGCAGCGCATGAAGGAAACGGGCCCGCTGGCCACCCCGCCTGTGGTGCTCACCACATCAAAACTTGGACGCAGGCGCGAAAAACTAAAGCCTGTCCCGCCTCCGGATTTCTGGATCAGTGCGGTATTCTTCAGGGTTTCAAAGATGCCCTCCATGGAATCTTCGATGGGCAGGACAAAGCAGGCCGACAGCTGCTGCAGCTCCCTGCCGGCGTTCATCAAGGTGGGGCTGTTGGGGAGGAACTCCAGGTTGTCCATGATCTGGAAGAAGCGCTCTTCCCAAATGGGATCCTCCTCCAGCTGGGCGATGTTTTTCGCCACCCTGCGGAGCATGTCTTCCGGTGTCTCCACCACCTCACTGCCAACCTTGGATAAGTAGCGGCGTTCCAGTACGATTCGGGCGTTTTCTGAGACTTGCACCTGCATCTTCCTTCCTGTGGATTTCTACCAGAGATAGTTATGATTGCGGGATAATTATACTACATATTGTACATGAAGTAAATGGCAGGCCAAAAAAAATCTGAGCACCCGGCGCTGCCGCGGTACTCAGAAAACAGGCAGAAGCTAGTTGGCTCGGCCCATGGAGTTGTTGTTGGCGCAGTCGGGACAGAGCCCGTAAAACTCCAGGCGGTGGGAGGTCACTTCATAGCCCCGCTCCGCCACCTTCTCCTCCAGCCCTTCCACAACGGGCATATCCAGATCCTCGATCAGGCCGCACTCCTCGCAGACAAAGTGGTAGTGCAGCTCCTTGTTGGCATCAAAGCGCGAATGGGTGGCGCCAAAGGCCAGCTCCTGGATCTCTCCGTGCTCGCTCAAGGTCTTTAGATTGCGGTATATGGTACCCAGACTCACGTGGGGCATCTCCTTGCGCACTTCCTGGTAGACCCAATCGGCGGTGGGATGGCATTTAGTGCCCCGCAGGACCTCCAGGATAACCTCCCGCTGTCTGGTGCGTCGGACAAAACCTTTGGGTTTCACAGTAACTCCTCCAGGTAATAATTATCATGATCAGTTCTTAGCTAATTTTACCCCACCACCCTGGGCCGCGTCAAGACAACTGGGGGTGGAAAAAGTGGTTGCAAAAATGGCCCGGGCGTGTTACCATGATCATGTCAGCGGCATAAGCAGGCCGAAGTGGTGGAATTGGCAGACACGCACGACTCAAAATCGTGTGGGCTAGTCCCATGAGGGTTCGACTCCCTCCTTCGGCACCAGCCCAGACAATGGAAACCCCAGGAGGACTGGGGTTTTTTCGCGGTGCGCCCGGCATGTCTACCGAGCCGATGGGTTGAGAGAAACCCTACCGCCCAACCAGCGGGAAGGTAACCAGCAGGCAAGGGCGCCACTGGCAACAGTGGGGTCTGGAGGAAGCCGAGGGGGTGCCTT
>NZ_JBHGXH010000249.1:0-1648 GCF_041936445.1 Candidatus Darwinibacter acetoxidans
CCCGCGGGCTGCCCTCACCTGGGAGAAGCTGGAAGTAGACCTTCATACAGCGAACCCCCTATCCACGATGCTCCAGTTTGGACCACCGGTGCCGATGAGAGACACCCGGACCCGGAACCGGGACTCCACGTACCGGACGAACCGCTTGGCGGTGTCCGACAGGTCCTCCCACTGGGTCTTGCCCTCATCCTGCGGCGAGAGGTAGTCCATGAACGTGATAGTGATGAAGGTGGGACAGTTCAACGTGATAGCGTTGTCCAGCAGCTCTTCATCCCATTCACCTACCCGGCGGACCTTGTTGGTGACGGTGGTCCGCTCCATCACCTGCTTGCCGACCCGCTGAGAGATCTCCTCCCAGGTCAGCTCGTTCTTCAGCGGTCCAGAATTACCAGCCACCCGGATCGGGTAGGTTCGGGCCACCAGCAGGACCCGGGTCACCAGCATGGGCGGGATGCCGGCGTCAGCAGCAAGCTGAGCGGCGTTGGTATCGTGACTGGTCACGTAGGGCCACGGACCGTGGATGAGGGACAGGCTAGATCCCTGGGTGCCCTCCAGGAGGACGTTCTGGCCACCATCCAGATACTGCTGTAGGAGCTTGGGGGTGTTCTCCCTCAAATACCGCCGGAGTCCGTACTCATCGGCGATATCCTTGGCTAGCTTGAACCGGGATGGATCTCGGCGGATCCTGGCAATCCGGGCCGCACCGACACCCTCGCCGGTGGAGCCGATGCGCTTGTGCAGCTCACCCTCTGTGCCGCCCTCCTCCCTATGAGAGGACTGGTCCAAGACACCGGCCCGGGCGTCGATGATTAACCGGTCGTCAATAGTGGGGTCGACCTCTCGAATGGCCTCCAGTTCCCGCAGGAGGATCTCCGGGTTCACCAGCATCCCCCGGCCCAGGACCAAGATCGCCTCAGGGTTGGTCCAGCCGCAGGGGATGATTTGCATCTTCCAGATCCGGCCCTTATGGATAAAGGAGTGGCCGGCGTTAGGGCCGCCGGTGCGGACGTGAACGTGGTAGCGATTAGCAAGGTAATTCACGACGACACCTTTACCTTCAGACCCGTACTGGGCTCCGACGACTGCCAAAACGTGACTTTTAGACTTCCGCATAAGTATACCCTCCTTGGTAGTTATTTGGGTGGCGGGCTACTCTTCCTCGCCCGTCCACTCGGTCATTTGTCCCCAGGATGGTCCGTACTTAATATCCACCTTCATGGGGACATACAGTTCGAACCTCGGCAGGAAATTCTCCATGCCCTCCCTTATGATCGGCAGCACCTTAAACAGCTTGTCCCCCGGGACTTCGAAGATTACCTGGTCATGGATTTGTAGTAACATGTGGGTATCCCAACCCTCCAACAGCTTATCCAGCCGGAGGATAGCCAGCCGCATCATCTCAGCGACGGCACCTTGGATAAGGTTGGAGGACGCCTTGTGGGTTGGGTTATACTGGTCATAGCGGCGCACCCGGCCCGTGAACATCCGGATATAGCCACGCTCCGTAGCGACCTCCTCCGCCCGCTTGTACAGCCGCCGGAATCCGGGATACCTCTCGTGGTACTTCCGTAGGTATTCCGCCGCTTTCTCCACTGGGACCCTTAGTTGCTTGGCTAGGGCCTTCCGGCCAATACCGTAGATAATGCCG
>NZ_JBHGXH010000250.1:0-1911 GCF_041936445.1 Candidatus Darwinibacter acetoxidans
AAGCGTCTGCACCAACGGGTTCGCCGGAAACTCGTATCGCAGCGGTCCGTTCTCGGTGATGCTCTGCTGGTCTCTGGCAATCACCTGTTCCCCGCCCTGCACGCTCAGGAGCTTACCAGTGATGGCAAGCCAGGCCTCGGCCTCTGTCGCTCCAGCATTCTCGATGGTCACTTCCGCGCCCCAAGCATGATAAACAGCATCAACAATGCTCACATCTGCAGGAGGATCGTCCAGGCTCGCTACAGCCCCAATCACCGGCGGTTGATTGTATCGCGCTGTCACAGTTACGGTCTCGCCTGCCGGGATGGCAATCGGCGTATTTGAGCGGTAGACCTCTTGCGCTGTCTCTGCTGGCTTGAGAGGCTGAGTTGCCACGACGATCTCATTCGCGACCTCTTCCTGTCTGCTCGGAGTGCGGAGCGGTGAAAAATAGTCGTCAGGCCCAATGGGAAACCAGCCGACGATCTCCGTATACTCGGCGGGAAATGGCGCGCCCTCAATAAAATAGATGATGTCTTGGGGTTGCTGCTCTGTTATCGCAGGTTTTGCGACGTTGATCTTGCCGTCGCGCCCACAATAACAAACCGCAAGCCCGGCCCCCGAGATGACTCGCAAGGCCTCCCGGTGGTCCATGGACGGTAGCCATGCCCAGGGGATGATGATATCCTGCAAACTCTCGTCGATCGCGTATTCATCCTCTTTTAGCCCCGCGCTCTTGAGAACTGCCTCAGCCAGCGCATACAGGCTGGCATTTTGCTCCACCTCTCCAGGCTGGAACGTCGATTTACGCAACAGCTCCAGCCGATCTCGCGCCCTGACCTGCGCCTCAAGCATGTCGTCCTGCGTATCCCAATCAATCGCCCAAAATGTGCCGAGCGGAACCCACTCTACTTCTTCATTGATCTCAGCGCCAAGCCAAGCCCTAACACGTCTATTAGGCTTGATAAGCCCATAAAGCGGGCTCGTGTCGTTATCTGGGTCAAAGCGTTTGTCCTCGTTCGAAAGCCTCACGACGATCTCGTTCGACGAAATATTGCCGACTGGTAAGCTCCCCTGGCTGACCTCTCGCTCTTCCAGCAAATTGATGGCGATTAGATCTTCTTTGTGAACCTGTTGCACCGAGCTAAAAAACTCAATGATCTTGACCTGTCGCCCCTCGTGGGACCACCTGTGAATCTCAAGTTCTTGGGAAGCCACGTCGAGAATAGGAGCGTCAAGCGCCTTTGACCAAGTCGTCTCGGTATTGCCTGTGACAACCTCTTCGTGGAGGAGAGCCCCAAGCTCGTCTTTGAGCCGGATCGTAAAATCCACGGGGTGTTCGCCGCTCTGGTTATACCCCACCACCCTCAGCGAGTGCACAGGTCTAGCTGCATGCGTGATTGTGAGCGTCGGGTATGGTTCTGCAAATGCTCCCCCTAACCCCGCAAGCTGCTCTCCCCACCATCCCACCTGATAGCGGTCAGCAAGCTCCTCGGTGTCTGGCATGGGCCGTCTAAACTGGTCGAGAGTCCATGTGCCATCGAGCGACGCCCAGAGATAGGGCGCCTGTGTGAGGCCGTCTGCTGTCTGGTGAGGCCAGGAAATACGTGCCCGTTCGCTTGCATCTACTTGGATAGATTGGTCGATCAGCGGATCTGTGTAGTCGATGATTACCCGCGCAAGCACCTGTCTCTTCTGCGCCCGCATAGCGTCCATGAATTGTTGCGATACTTGATACATGGCCTCACCCCCTACTGCTCAATGAATGCTATTTGAACCTCTTTCCAATAGCGGATCCCGTTTATTTCATGCCAAAGCCCGGTGATGATGTCGCCTGCGTATGCCATCATAGCCTGAGGACCGCCCGCGTCCAAATACGTAAAAGAGAAAAACGGCTTATTGGCAGCCAGGACATCCAGGATCTGCTTCAAC
>NZ_JBHGXH010000251.1:0-1772 GCF_041936445.1 Candidatus Darwinibacter acetoxidans
GTTATTATTACGCTTCTGGCCAATTTTCTTATGGAGACCGGCCGCCGGGCGGGAGCATTTACTGTAACACCATAAAGTAAAGTATCATAGTAGCAAGTTAAATCCGGGGTTCGGTCTCAAGCCGAACCCCGGATTTTTTTATTTTAAAAGGAGGAAAGAAAAATGGAAGCGACAAGAGCAATTATAAAGACAAAAAGAGACGAATCGGCAGGCAAGCTGCTCATGAAACTGGATCAAATGGGGATAACGGCTCGCATCACAAAAAACGAGCCGGAGGCAATCGTGCTGGCAGAAGGACAGATCGATGAAGGCAAGATAAAAACCATGCCCGAAGTCGCCCAACTGACCGAAGTAAAGGCACCTTTTCCCTTGGTCAGCAGGGAATGGAGTCAAAAAGACAGCATAGTAGAGATAGCCCCCGGCGTCGCAGTAGGAGGAGGAAACGTTCTAATCATAGCCGGCCCTTGCGCAGTTGAAGGGGAAGAACAGATCGTAAAGACAGCAAAGGCGATAAAAAACTCGGGCGCCACTGCCCTTCGGGGAGGTGCCTATAAGCCAAGGACCAGTCCCTACTCATTCCAAGGCCTTGGGGCCGAAGGGCTGGCCTTGCTGTCGGAGGCAAAAAAAGCTACAGGCCTTCCCATAGTTACAGAGGTAATGACGCCTGAAGACATCGACTTCATGCTGCCGCACGCAGACATCCTGCAGGTCGGTTCCCGCAACATGCAAAATTTCTCGCTTCTCAAGGCTTTAGGGAAGGTGGACAAACCCGTCTTGCTCAAACGGGGCATGATGGCCACCATAGACGAGTGGCTTCAGGCCGCAGAATACATCATGGCAGGCGGCAACTTCAACGTCATCTTGTGCGAGCGTGGAATAAGGAGCTTCGAAAAAAGGACCCGCAACACCCTGGATCTAAATGCCGTACCCCTGGTCAAGAGCTTGAGCCACCTCCCCGTAATCGTAGACCCCAGCCACGGAACGGGAAAGAGCGAGCTCGTCCCCAGCATGAGCCTTGCGGCTTTGGCGGCCGGTGCCGACGGCTTGATCGTCGAGGTGCATCCGAATCCCAAAGAAGCGACAAGCGATGGGGACCAGTCGCTCGATTTCGAACAATTTGGCGATCTCATGAAATCCGTAAACAGGCTGCTTTCCATAATGCCCGGCAAAGTCCCGGAGGGATCAAAGTGCAGTGTAGCAGCATAGGCATCATAGGACTGGGGCTCATAGGAGGCTCCATAGGCAAGAGCCTGCTAAAAAACGAGGCGTCTCACAGGGTGCTCGGCTGGGACGTAAATGAAGACGCGATAGACGTCGCTCTCGCTTCGGACGCCGTCACGCATGCCTGCGAACCCGAAAAGATGGCAGGCAAAGCGGAACTGCTCATATTGGCGGTGCCCCCAAGCCAAATGAAGCTGCTAAGCGAAAAAGTAGCGCCCTTTGCCGGTAAAGGGTTAAAAGCCGTAACGGATACGGCGAGCACCAAATCTGCGATAGTAAAGCAGTTATCGGCAATCTGGAAGGAAAAGTACGTGGGGCTTCATCCAATGGCCGGCAAAGAAAGGGCAGGCATCGATAACTCTTCGGCAGATTTATTCGAGGGCGCCGCATGGGCCGTCGTCCCGAGCGCCATTTCGAGCAAAGAAGCCGTCGAAATGGCGACAGATCTGGTTTGCGCACTGCACTCGATCCCGATCACCCTAACCCCCGAAGAACACGACGCCATCGTGGCCGTGACGAGCCATCTTCCCATGTTTTTGGCCACGGCGCTG